>NZ_JAMPKB010000018.1:0-105411 GCF_039961925.1 Trichocoleus sp. DQ-U1
ATTTCTTGGTGAATTTGGTCTGTGGATTAATTGCCTATTGCCATCAGCCTAAGAAGCCCTCTCTCAATATCAATGCGTTTTTCCTCCCTTCGGCTTAACCCGAACTCAGGTTATCCTAGCGATTGATAAGCGATTGACAAAGATTGCGCCAGTCAAGCGCTGCGCTAAGGCACAAAAAACTCCCCTCGATCCCATTAAGCGGTATATTCGGTGGAGTCAGCATCACAAGCGAGCAGTGCCAAGAATAATTGCGATTCTCAACGGAAAGGGAGGAGTCGGTAAAACCACTACAGCAGTCAATCTGGCTGCAACCTTCTCGGAAGAAAAACGGGTTCTTCTGGTCGATGCAGATATTCAGGGTTCGGCGACTTGGTGGGTTGAGCGTAGCGAGAAAGGAATGGGCTTCGATCTCGCTCAAGAGACAGATCCAAAACTTTTAGGTCGTTTACGTAAGATAGAAGGCTACGATTTAGTAGTAGTGGATACGCCTCCAGCATTGCGATCGGAAGCATTAGCGGCGGTAGTAGCGATCGCTGATTATCTGGTTTTACCCACGCCTTGTGCGCCGATGGATCTGGCTGTACTCATTGAGACAGTAAGGGAAACCGTCATGCCAGTTGGAATCGCCCATCGGGTACTTCTGACAAAGGTGGATGCGCGAAGTTTGGGGGAAGCACTGGAGGCTCAAAACACACTTCAAGAGCTAGGAATTCCTGCTTGCCATAGCTTTGTCCGTGCCTACAAAGCCCACGAACGAGCGGCTCTTGAGGGGGTGCCGATTCATCAATGGGCGGGGAAAAAGGCGCGGGAGGCGGAAGCAGACTATCGCCGCGTGGCTAATGAAATACAGCGTGATTGGAGAAACTAAAAATAATGGCTAAAAAACGTATCTCAGACTTACTACACGAAGAAGCACAAAAATCCCCAGATTCAGAAACTGAACCTGTTCTAGAGGCGACCGTTGAGGAAGTTATAGAAGTGGAGGCGGAAATAATAGAGGATTCATCAACAGATACGCCTGATAAAACTCCTGCTAAAAACTCAAATCCAACGAAGGCTGACTTAGAAGCAAGTGTGACAGAGTTAAAAACAGCTCTGGATCAAGCACGCGAAAGGGAAGAAGCTCTACAACAGCAAATTACCAATTTGCAATCCAATTTGGATGAGCAAAAATCTCTGATGGCTGACTTGAAAGGTGTTGTGAAGGAAACCCGTAAAGTGGAAGCTTCTTTACACCAGCAAATTGCCAATTTGCAGGCGGATTTGGATGAGCAAAAAAAATTGCTAAACAAGCATCAAAAAGCTCAAGAGCAAGCCAAACAGTTGAAAGCAGAGCTGGAGCAAGCCAAAAAAGCAGCGATGCAACTTGCAGAAGCGAACTCTAAGCTAATTGAAGAAGCCAATGCTCTACACAAAGCGCCGCAAGCTGCTCAACCACAGAAGCACAAAACATCTGAGCGGGTATCTAACATCTTCTCTGAACCTCCAACCGATGAGCCTGCTGATTTTGCCTCAAAAAGTTGGTTGCTGTAAATACTCTTAGTAAAGAGGGCGAATAGAATTCGCATCTATACAGACTAAACCCACCTATGCGGGTTTCAAAAGTCCGCGTTAGCGTAGCGTGCGCGTTAGCGCATAGGCGGATTTTGTTGAATAGAAGCGAAGCAACGTCTGCCCCCCTTCTTGTTGAAGGGGGGTTGGCGTAGCCGCGATTTCTAATCGCCAGGTATATTTGCAAGATTGGGATGTATAGCAGTAGGGGCGGGTTAATAACCCGCCCCTACATCTAAGCGCACTTGTTAATTAGCTGAATTCAAAATCCGAAATTGATTAAGCAGGATTTGCTTGCGCTCTTCTCTGGAGTAAGTTGAGAATCGAAGCTTTTTCCAGAAGTCCTACTAGCACGCCATTATCACGAATCACGGGTAGTTGAGTGAGTTTTTCTTGTTCTAGCAGTGTCACCACTTCTAGTAAAGATTGATCGGATTTGACGGTTGTAGAGAATTCGACGGGTTTTGTTAGCTGTGCGACTGATATTTCAGTCCACTGGGAGGTTGGGACAGCTTTGAGATCGTCAACTGCAATCGCTCCCACTAATTGTCCTTCCTCATTGGTAACTAAGAACCGCGACGCTTCGTTTTTGCCAATGATGTACTCGTTAACAAACTCTCTTAGGGAAAGCGACTCAGATACAATCGGGCTATCACTCATAACTGCGTCTTCTGCGGTCAAAGCGGCTAGTTGTTCCTGCACTCTAGCAGCCTGGGTTGCTCGACCCGCGTTTTGCAGCAAGAACCAACCGATTAACAAGTTCCAGAAGTTAAGACCGCCGCCTAATAGTAGCGGAACCAGACCAGAAGCGATCGCTATCCAACCAATGACTTGACCGGCGCGACCCGCAAACACGACACCTTTATAAGGATTGCCGGTGATCTTCCAAACCAACGCCTTGAGGATATTCCCACCATCCAGGGGCAAGCCAGGAATCAGGTTAAACAGCGCCAGCACTAAGTTGACGTAAGCCAGCACTCCGAGTATTGCTCCAAACGGCCCGGAAATGCTCGTGGTAAAGCCAATCGCGCTAATTAGACCAAACAGCGCCAAACTGACTAAAGGCCCTGCGATTGCCAGCCAGAATGCTCCTGCTGGGGTCTTTGATTCTTTTTCTAAGCTGGCGAGACCACCAAACAGAAATAAGTTGATAGATTTAACTTCAATTCCCTGCTTGATAGCCACAAAACTGTGTCCCAGTTCGTGCGCCAAGACGGATGCAAACAACAGCAGCGCCGCAATTAATCCCAGTAGCCAGGGTAATCCCCCGCCGAGTCCGGGAAATTGAGCCGCTAGTCCACTGCCATAACTCACCGTCACCCAAGCCAGGACAAAGAACCAGGTTGGATGTACGTTGAAGGGAATTCCGAATAAATTGCCGACGCGAATCGTGCCGTTCATTACGCCACCTCTGCTTTAACATCTGAGAGGCTTAAATTGAACCTCTCTTTCTTGCACCTCTTTATCGTAACGATATGTAACGAGGATTTTAATCTTTCAGCTACCGTACTATCCGTCCGTTAAGGTTCGGTTTTGGAATAGCCTAGTGTGAGGCATTCTTACTTTTGCCTCGGCATAATAGAATCAGTACTGCTCTTGAAAGGCTGACTTCTGCATCACGTCCTTGGGGCAGAAAAGCTCTCCCAACCTCGACGACCGCAGGTGCCTTCCTATGCCCGTCTCCGAAACTCAAATCACCCGCTCTTATAATCAAGAACAGATTCAGCAAATTCTCCAGATAGCGATCGCGCGTCAAACTGACGACACAGAATTTACCCGCGAACAGCTACTGGAAATCGCCTCTGAATTAGAAATCTCTCCAGAGTGCCTTCAGGTGGCAGAACAGCAGTGGCAAGCCAAACAGGGAGAAATCCAAAAGCGGCAGGATTTTAATCTCTACCGACGCACCAAATTACAGAAACAAGCTGGCAAATATACAGTTGTCAATTCGTTTTTGATGCTGCTGAATTTAGTAAATGCCGGTCAGCTTTCTTGGTCTTTATATATCGCCTTATTCTGGGGATTAGCTCTAGGGCTTAATGCTTTGAATACCTTTCAATCGGGAGGCGAAGATTACGAAAAAGCCTTTCAAAAATGGTATCGTCAGTACCAATTGAAACAATCACTGACCACTGTTTGGGATAAGGTTCTCAAAGCTTGGCAGACTTAAAGCATATTCCCCTAGCGAAGAGAAATTTGCGGCTACGCAAAGGAAGGGGGTTGAAAATCAGTCTTGATGAGCGAGAATTTTGTCTAGAGACGTTGTATGCAACCTCTTGGGATTCGGTAATTCATGCTTGGCAGATATGCCAAAGGCGCGATCGCGTACAGCCCTTTGGGCATAAAAACAGCGAAGCGAAGGATTAGCCTCGCGCTGACTTGTCAGTTCTCATTTTCCCCCAGTCAGCATATCTCCTACAGGAACAGCTTTCGTTTGCCTTAAAATAATCCTGTCGGCTTGGTTAAACTAACCAGACTTTTACGGCTAGACAAGTTACGGCTAGACAAGTTCTCTCTGCATTCTCCCTGCATTAGATATGGTTCAGTACACTCTCGCACAAAGCCCAGAAGTCATCCTGACTGTTTCAGGCAAAGATTCAAAAAAAGCCCGTGAGAAAGCGATGGAGCAGCTCATGGAACTCATGGATACAGACAAGCTCCCCACCGATCTCGAAGATGGATTTAGTCCGGAACAACTGATTGAAGTCAAAGAGCTGGAAGCGGATGGGACTAGCGATGAAGACGCCGTAACCCAAGCTGTACAAGTTCTGAGCAACCTTGCCACACTGAAGCTGAAGGTGCAGGAATCACGCGCCGAGGCGCTGAAGGTTCGCGCTCAAGTAGATATCCTGTTTTCAGAAAAGTCGGTGAGTGAAGAGGAAATCGCGCAACTCAAGGACGGTTTTAAGGTTCTCAAAACCTTTGCTCAAGTGAATCTGCGCTACCACGAGGCTCGCTCGAAAGCAGAGCAAGCTCGGAGCGTGTTAGATCAAGCTTTAAAATCTCCTGAAAGTTAATTTCTCTGCTTAGGCGCATCCGCTGCGCGATCGCGTCAGCGAGAATTCAGACTTGAGCAGCGATCGCGCTGTTGAGTTTTTCTCTCATTCGCAGCGCCAAATGCATCTGTAACCACCCAAGAAGATAAGCAATGATTCAATTTGGTAAAACTCCTTCTGATTCCGGAGAAAAAAGCTGGCGAAACCAGCTGGCTCAGTTTGTCAAAGCTAATCAGCAAGAATTGGCAGCATTATCTTGGGGTTTGTGGTTAGAAAATGGAGACACTCAAGGTTATCTAGGGATCGATGTGCAACCAAAGCCGCATTTCGTCTATTGTCCAAAAGAGGCGATAGAAACACTCAATAATAAAGTCGAAAACCAGCTTCAGGAGATGGTAGGAGTTGTGGAGGCTCATAACCCTGAAGTGGAGGTTCTGATCATTGGAATTGGTGAGGGGCAAATAAAGCTAGTTCAGTTTCAACCAGAACCTCGACCTCCCGCTTGCTTTGAGAAAGTCGCCGCAGATGTTAATACATTGCTAGAGCGATTAGAGCAGCAGATGGGCGAGCAGATACAAGGTTAAATCCTAAAAAGCGATCGCGTCAGCGTATGTCTTCTTAGTGTTGCTCGCACACTTGCTAGTGAGGGGAAACGCGATCGCATCTTTCATCAACTCAGCTAGTGAGTTAATCAGAACGCTTAGATACCATCTGCTCGTCCAAACTAATTGGCCCAGAGCCAATATAGTAGACCATGAGCAATCCCCCGATAATTGCTAAGTTTTTCATGAACGCAATCACCTGCATTCGATCGGCAAAATCGGTGTGAAAAATTAGCGTAGCCGGAATCATAAAGATAATTAGCGCGATCGCTCCCCAACGCGCTTTGTAACCAAGCAATATTGATAATCCGCCAGCCAATTCAAGAATAATTGCCGCAACGAGCAACAATGCTGTCAGGGGTAAGCCCTTGCTAGCCATAAACTGCTGCGTGCCACTAAAGCCCGTAATCTTGTCAAAGCCAGACTTTAAAAAAATGGCGGCTAAGAAAGCCCGTGCTATGAGGGGGATGTATTTTTCCATATTGACCTGCGATCGCTTAGCCTTTAACTTACAACAACAGGCGGGCGGGAAGCAAAGAATGGTATAAGCGATCGCATCCACCCACCGCCGATGACATCCTTTGCTGCGACTACCCAAACCGCTCGCTATAGCGAATAACAATAGTGCTTCTAGAAAATTCTTCAACTGAATGCCTTGCTCACAATAATATTCCCGCGATCGCAGCGGTCATAAAACCCGCGAACAAACCGCCTATCATCGCCCTGACACCCATTCTCGCTAAATCTTTTTGACGGTTCGGTGCCATCCCGCCAATCCCGCCGATTGTGATTCCAATCGAGCCAATATTGGCAAAGTTGCACAAAGCGTAGGTTGAGATAATTACCGCCCGTTCGGATATCGCCTTCTGCTCAATCAGCGTCTTCAGATCCAGATAGGCGATAAAATCATTCAAAATCGTCTTTTTTCCTAACAACACCCCCACCTGAGCGCAGTCAGCCCAAGGCACTCCGAGCAGCCACGCAACGGGAGCCATTACAAAAGACAACATCCACTCCAAGGACAGCAAAGGCACGCCAAGAAGCCCCCCCAACCATCCCAGGAGCGCATTAACGAAAGCCAGTAACCCCAAAAAGGCAATAATCATCGCCGCGACATTCACTGCCAGTTTCGTCCCGTCAATCGCTCCCCCAGCCGCGGCATCAATCGCATTCACAAAGGTACTCTCCACCTCTATCCCTGCCTTGCCAACCGTCTTGGGGACTTCCGTTTCTGGATAAAGCAATTTTGAGGCAACCAGCGAAGTCGGGGCAGTCATGAAGAAAGCGGCAATCAGATGTGCCGGTGGAATCCCAAAGGAGAGATATGCCCCTAATACGCCACCCGCAATTGTCCCAAAGCCCGCTGTCATTACTGCATGAAGTTCTGATTGCGTCATCGTCGCCACATAAGGCTTCACCAGTAACGGTGACTCAGTTGGCCCTAAAAAGACGTTCCCCGCACACGATAAAGACTCAGCCCCTGATGTTCCCATCGTCTTCATCATGACCCACGCCATCCCATTCACCACTCGCTGCACAATGCCGTAGTGGTATAGCACCGTGATGAAGGAAGAAAAAAAGATAATCGTCGGCAGCACTTTAAAAGCAAAAAAGTGTTCGACAAAGTTATCTCCAAAGACAAATTTGGCACCCACATCAGAGAATTCTAAAAAGCGGCTAACGACATCGCCGAGAAACTTAAATACAGCTAAACCGCCGGGAGTTTTCAGAATCAGCAGTGCAAAAATAAACTCTAACCCAAGCCCCCAAAATACCGGACGCCAACGCACAGCACGCCGGTTCACTGAGAAGGCATAAGATAATCCCACAAAAACAGCCAACCCCAGTGCTGAAATCAACCGCTCCATCGACTCTCTCAGGGCTAAGTTACAATACGGCGTATCATAGCCTGGATGTGTGGGCAAGAAAGTATCAGCTGAGCCTGCGGATTCTATCTTTGTGGGGATGGATCGGAATGAATTACGACAACATTCAAGGCGATTAAAATTTTGGAGAGATCGTAAAATGGTACGAATTTTTCTTTCCGCTGGACATGGTGCGGGCGATCCGGGCGCACAATCTGGAGGCACTACAGAAGACAGAGAAATGCGGCTTACCCGCGATGCTGCGGTTAAGGAAATGCGATCGCGCGGTTTAGAGGTTTCCTCGGTTCCCGATTCCCTGAGTTTGAAGGAAACGATTACTTGGATCAACGCCTACTCCCGCCGTGGCGACGTCGCTTTAGAAATTCACGCCGATTCCGTCGGGAACACCAATATCCGGGGTGCCAGCGCCTTCTATACTGATGGCAACGAGCAACGCGAAACCGATGCCCAGTTGCTGCTGCAATCCTTACTGAAGGCAGTTCCCAGTTTGCCGTCTCGTGGCGTTAAACCGGATACCGCCACGGGTGTCGGGAGTTTAGGTTTCTGCCGTCAAGTGGATATTCCCTCGATTCTGATGGAGTTGGGGTTTGTTACCAATCCAAGCGATCGCACTTTATTTCAAACGAAGCGCCTAGACTTCGCTCGTGGATTGGCGGACGGTCTAGAAGCATGGAGTCGGAAGGAAGGTCAGAGGCAGGGCTTAACGCCTCCCCCTCCTCCTAGCTACCCGGTTATTAGTGTCAAAATCAATACCCAGCTATATCAAAATCAGGGAATTTTGGTGAATGGGAATGCTTGTATTCCGGTTGTTTTCCTAAAATCTTTAGGAATCGATCCAAGTAAAATCGAAGACTTCCGCACCACTACTCACCGGAATCTCGAATATATCAAAGCGGTAGATTTGCAGCCCTTTAGAGTATCTGTTAAATGGGACAATCCAACCCGCACAGTCATTTTAACTAAGCAGTAAATGAGTTGTGTTAGCAATAGCGGCGTGCAGCAAACTTTGAGTTTTAAGTTTTGAATATAAGAGTAACTTAAAACTCAATTTTCTCGCTTTAGCTTTAGGGCTTACGGATTTGCCATTTGAAAAAATATAAAGTCTAAGTAAACCTAGAAGCTAGGATGCGATTGCTAGCTTGAAGAGACTGGTTGAGAGCGATTATAACTCTGCCGTCTCTAACTAAGGAATAAGGCTAGTAAAACTATGCCTTACTCTGTAACGTTTTGAGCTATTTTTTCGGCAATTTTTCCGCTTGATCGCTACAAAATCAGACCCGTTCGCAGACTTCCTCTAGACAATAGGCTGAATAAGAGTTTTAATGGAAGGATTCCCACTCCTATGAAAACTAATTGAATAGGAACTTATATCTCTTACAAGTCCTGAAGTAAGTCCACTAATTAAACGTTAAAATGCCTATACACTTTCCCAACCCACCTAAAATATTTCAAGTTGAACCACAAGTACAACACATTATTGTCGAAATTCCAACTACGAAAATATCCAGTGTTACTGACCTATTTGGGCAAGGGAAACAGCTAGACATAAAGAACCAGAGTAAAAGCTTATCCCTACCCTCGCAAGAAACTATTATTCGCCGAGCTGAAGCGATCAAAGGCAGATATGGTTTTGATATTACAATAACATACAGTTATGACTTATATCAAAGTAATTGTGCTTACAGAAATCTGATCAACAAGTTAGAAAGTCCTGGTATTTATACTAGCTATGGTAATGCAAAAAGTGGTACTGACAAAAAGGTTTTGGCTTCTATAAGCCCATTCAATGCAAAGCCAATTATTTATATACCTCTACAAATTCTTAGTCAAACTAATGTTTTGTCAGCTATGCGTCAAAACAATCCAAAAGTTATGGACTACCTAGACGAGCTGCGGGACAATAACCTTAATGATGAAGAAATGCTAATCATGTTTAGGTATATTAAAAACATATTAGATAGCGATCGTAGAGTGCTTATATATTTGCCATCAGCTAAATACAAAGGCGGACTACTTAGTATGTCTGGGGATGATATTCAGTTTTTAAGAGAAAAAATTAGAAAATATATTAATACTTTTATAACTAGCCCTATCCAACGAGATATGATTGGTTTTACTATTGAAATAGGGGATAAAGCTTTACTTAGAGACAATGATTTAGAACCAGTTTCTCGTGAAAATGGAATAATAATAGTATCTCCTGCTTATTTTAAAGAATCTAGATAATAAACTTGCAAGAATATGTTTAATTTATTTCGCTCCAAACGGACATCCTTTCATTCTGGAAAAAGATTTATCACTACCAGTATTACTACAACTGTATGGATAGTTATAAACTTCTGCGGTTTGCCAATACAGGCTCAAAGCGATTATGAGGGATTAGGTAGACGTGGAACCCGTATTTGGGGAGAACGAGCTTGTGACATCAGTGGTCTAAATAGCCAAGAAGAGATAACTGAATTCTTAGAGCATTGTGCCCCCAAATACACTCCAGAAGAGCAAGCTTATGTAGATATGCAGACGGAAGCTGCAATCGGTGCCCTTGTCATGTTCTTTTTTGATTTAGGTATTTTCCGAAAACCATCGCCATCTGTTGTTAGAAGAGTTACTAACTATATTGACGAAGGCGTTTCTACTACTGGCACATATCGAGGAAACACTGGAACTAGAACAATTGTTGTTCAAAGAAGGAATGGTAAAATTGCTATTAGAGATATTAATACTGGCGAGACCCGTATAGTAAACAGCCGCACAGGTCAGCTTGTAGATGATGTAGATGATACTATTGCCAACCGCAGGCAGAACAACAGAAGTAACACTACCACTGAAGAACCCTGCCTCTCCTATGCTCCTACCTATACTTCTAAAACTCTAATTACCAAGCTCTACTCTCAGTTAAGTATAAAAAGTGCCCAAGTCCCTTGCAGAAACGGAAATTCTCGACAGGCTACACAAGAAAGAGACCCGCTTGATGGTCAGCGGAAATCTAAGTACCAACTGACACCCGATGATCTTGACTGGCGAGGTCAGGCTAAAACCACATCAGAAGCTTATCAACTTTACAATAAGGCTCTTAAAGAGGCATTTAAGAGAACAGGCGTTGACGAGAAAGAATTTAGAGTAACTAAATGGGCTGAAGATGGTAACGGTACAACGTGGCGTGTTGAATGGAAAGCAGGCGAAGGTGCGGCGGAAGCGGAAGTAAGCGTTGATTATTACCCCCCCCCCCCTTACGATGCGATTGATGCTGATGGACCCAATGTTTCACACGTTGGTTGGAAGGCTCCTGGGAAGATAAAGCGAGGGGCTAAGCACGGTCATATTCTTCTGGATTTTGTACCTGCTGGAAGACCTCCGATAAATCGATCTTCTTTTTAGAAATCACACAAAGAGGTCTAAAAGACATCTACTTGCGGTTGGTATTTACTTCTCTAGTGTCGCCGCTATTTCCGCTCCAAGTCCTTAGAGATACTCTTAAACAGTGCCAAAGCTGCCCCCAAGTATTCGGCAGTCTGCTGGGCAAAAATGTCTGGGCTTGCTAGATTGTCTGAGTCCTCCAAAGTCTCGTCCCGGAGTCAGAGGATGGCTTTATCCAGTCGTTGCTCTAATTTCTTATACTTGAAGGCTCCGAAACATTGTGTTTTTTGCCTTTAGTGGTGATTCTCTGGATTGAAGCAGCGAATGAAGTTCTCGTAAGCAAGCAATTCTGGCTTCAAGGTTTACCTAAATTTCATATTTTGCTCAAACTACTAATATGTAAGTCACGATCTTTACTGAAGATGCCTAATTCCCAGGCTGTATCGCTGACAGCAATTGTTTTGGCAGGTGGAAAAAGCTCTCGCATGGGGCGGGATAAAGCCTTAATTTCTGTTAACGGCGTTCCCCTGATTCGGCGGGTTTGTGAAGTTGCCCAAGCGTGTGCTTCAAAAGTGTATGTGGTAACGCCGTGGATTGAACGATACCAAGATATTGTACCCAGCAGATGTAAATTAATTCGAGAAGTAGGGGCGGGCGAATCCCAGCCTTTTTCTAAAGACGAGAAACCACACGGGCCACTGATTGGCTTTGCCCAAGGACTGGCGCAAGTGCAAACAGAATGGGTGCTGTTACTTGCCTGCGATTTGCCAAATTTAAAAGAGGAATTTTTGCTCAATTGGGTACAGCATTTACTAAAGGTGCCAGAAGATTGTATTGCGTTTCTTCCCCGACATCCCAAAGGCTGGGAACCGTTATGCGGTTTTTATCGCCGTCGCTGTTTGCCTAGCTTAACTGAATTCATTAATAAAGGGGGCAGATCCTTTCAGCAATGGTTGTCTCAACATCCCGTACAAGAACTGCCCCTAACCGAGCGATCGCTCTTATTTAATTGCAACACACCGGCTGACTTGGAACAGGTAATTGGTAATAAGCGGTTTGAGTTGTAGAGACTTCAAACGTTTGACCCATTAGCCATTACCCTTACCATTTAAGGATTAACCGGCGTAGCAGGAACAACGGGTTCTGCTTCCAAATTTGGCAAAGGTGCTAACTGAGGTAGAGGTTCCGCTGGCGGCGTAAAGTCAGGCGTCGGCTTTCGGGGTGGCGGCGGTGCAAAAGTGGGGGATAAGTTGCGGGGCAAATTATCTGCTGAAATGCAAGTATCCAGCGCTTTGGTGGCAGAAATCTCCAACTGGCGATTCAAACCGACAACGCATTCAGCAAAGCGGATTGGTAGGAGGCTACGACGGCAGGATTCGAGTACCTCAAGCAATGGCGGGTTTTTGGTATCTTGGGAAATATTAATCACGCACCTGCCTAACTCGATGGGACGTCGCACCCTGAGACAGGCAGCTAGAGCATCTTGTGAGGCAATCTGAGTTTCTCGGTTAATATTAAACACGCAAGCGGATAAATCTGTGGGTTTGAGGGCATCCGAACAGCTAGAGGCAGAGAGTTCTGTAGAGATACCAACCGCCCTTAATTCGGCAGCGCAGTATTGAAAAGGGCTGAAATGGGTGGCGGTGGCAGGAACGGTCTCAACAGCGATCGCAAATAATCCTGCGGTAAAGGCTAGCCCAGTCGTGGATAATCGTCGAGAACGAGACAAGGCTCGTTCGCTACTTTTGTTTTGCATGATAGTTCTACATAAGTAGGTCACAAGCTATCCTACTTGGACATTGGTAGCAGTTTGCACCTTTGCACTCAGTCTAATGTTATCGGCTGCAACTAAAAATGGGCTTGGGGAAGCGAACCGACAGGTCGGCGCTTTGCTATCGCACTCCAAAAGCGAATAACAATCGAACCCCACATCTGCACCCAAGAAGTTAGCAAGTTAAAATCTAGAATCAAATCTAGAAAAATAGAGACGTTCTCACAGAACGCCTCTATTAAAGGTTACTAAATTCAAAGCTGTAACCTTAAACCTTTTTAGTATTCAGGCACCGAAGGGTCAATTTCTCGACTCCAAGCGGTAATTCCGCCTTTGACGTTGGTGCCTTCTATTCCAGCTTGTTTCAAAATACCCAGCGCCTTCGCCGAACGTCCACCCATCTTACAGTGGGCAATCAAGCGATGACCGTTGAGCAATTCCTTCACTTGGGCGACACCCGCACCATTTTCAATATCTGGTAACGGAACCAAAACGGAACCCGGAATTTTAGCAATTTCGTACTCGTTAGGATTGCGAACATCAAGCAGGACAAAATCATTTGCCCCGCTATCGAGCAAGTCCTTCAATTCCCGAACCGTCATTTCTGACATTTCCATCTGCTGTTTTGCCTCTTCCGCTTTTGCTTGTGGAATACCGCAGAATTCTTCGTAATCAATTAATTTGTCAATGACTGGTCTTTCCGGGTTCGGACGCAGTTTCAGTTCCCGGAACTTCATTTGCAAGGCGTCATACAGCAACAACCGCCCACTCAGGGTATTCCCCTGACCTAAGATGATTTTGATCGCTTCAGTTGCCTGGATGGTGCCAATCACGCCGCACAGAACGCCGAGAACGCCTCCTTCAGCACAAGAAGGAACTAATCCGGGTGGTGGCGGTTCCGGATAGAGGTCGCGGTAATTGGGACCCCCTTCGTAGTTAAATACCGTTGCTTGACCTTCAAAAAAGAGGATAGAGGCGTAGACGTTGGGCTTGTTTAACAGCACGCAAGCATCATTAACGAGATAACGTGTGGGGAAGTTATCGGTGCCATCTACGACAACATCGTAGGGTTCAAGGATTTGCAGGGCGTTCTCTGAACTCAGGCGGGTTTCGTACAAATCAACTTGGCAATCAGGATTAATTTCTAAAATCCGGTTTTTTGCCGATTCAATTTTGGGTTTCCCTACCCAAGAGGTGCCGTGAATGACTTGCCGTTGTAAGTTGGAACTATCAACGACATCAAAATCCACAATTCCGATGCGTCCGATACCAGCAGCTGCGAGATACAGCAGCAGGGGCGAACCCAGTCCACCTGTACCAACACACAGGACACTGGCGGCTTTGAGGCGTTTTTGTCCTTCCAGTCCAACTTTGGGCAGGATTAGGTGGCGAGAGTAGCGTTCGTATTCTTCTTTGGAAAGCTGGATTTCATCCAGATTGGGATTGAGCATGGCCTTTTAGTGAGGGCAGACAGAGTTAACAGCCTATCAAAAATACAATAGTCTTTGTATCCTTGGGTCTTAATCGTTTTTAAAATTAAGTTATTAATCTAGGTTGTTTCAACAATTATCATTTCTTCAGGCTGGAACTGGTGGGCGTCGTCGAGACTCCAGTTGCGGAGATCGCCAGCTTTACCTTGTTGAACAGAGACAATAATATACGAGTACACTGACCACGCACACGCTCGATCGAATTCAGAAGGAATTGCTGGATGGTCGGGATGGGAGTGGTAAATTCCAATGATATCAAGTTGGCGATCGCGTCCCAGCTTTTGTACTTTTAGCATATCTTTGGGAGCGATCGCGTATCTGTCTCGCTTATCTGAACCCAGTTTGGCGAAACCTTCAATTTCTTGAAATGCTTCTACTGCTTCTGCATTCCAGCGATTCTCGGTTGGCATGACTTCCACTACGGTTTTGCCATCTTCCGCCAGTTTACCCAGCAGCAAACCGCAGCACTCTTCGGGATAGGTGCTTTCGGCATGGGTGCGGATGGCTTGCAAATGCTGAGGGTGGAGTTTTAATACTGCCAAGATGCCAAATCATCCTGCGCGAGACGTGGAACTATTGTATGCCACAGATGTCTCTCGTTTTGATTGTCTGACTATCTGCTTTTCTTTCACAACAGCCTTGCTTCTATAGGAATTTTGAAGAAAATCTTCTCTCTTCTCGCTGCTGCCTTGTCTATCAATTCGTTGAGATTGAAACGACAAATTTTATCGGGAATTCAATCAAAAATATTTTTAATTTCCGGAGGGTTGCTGTAAAATTCCAGAAGTTAATTGTATTGTTCTAAATTTCAGCAATATATATGGGCGCATAGATTCCAATTATAAAAAATATAGTACCAAAGCGAACAATATTTGTATAGTGCCAATTTCTTTAATTTTTAGCAGCGATCGCTCAATGCGTCAGTGAGCTTTACCTGCGCCCAGATACAGTTCTCCTACCTTCGGATCGTTCAAGAGTTCGGAGCCGGGACCTGTGAAGCGATCGCGTCCTGTATCCAGCACATAACCCCGGTGTGCCATGCCTAAAGCTTTCCGGGCATTTTGTTCCACCAGGACAATTGCTTTGCCCGTTTGATTAATTGCTTGAATCTGCTCAAAAACGTTATTGACCAATAAGGGAGACAGCGCCGCCGAAGGTTCATCCAGCAGCAACAGAGTAGGTTCCAACATCAAAGCTTTTCCCATCGCCAGCATCTGCCGTTCTCCCCCAGAAAGAGTTCCAGCCCGCTGATGCCGCCGTTGAGCCAGAACCGGAAAGGTGGCAAAGATATGATCTTTGAGCGGTTGCAAAGGGACATTGCGAATAAACGCGCCCATCTCCAGATTCTCTTCCACCGTCAGCGATGGGAACACATTCGAGATTTGGGGCACGTAGCACATTCCCCGCCGAACAATTTGATCCGACTTTAAGCCAGCAATATTTTCGCCTTTGAAAGTAATTTTGCCTTTATGAGGGCTTAAAAGTCCAAAAATAGTCTTTGCTAATGTTGATTTTCCGGCACCATTAGGGCCAATTACGGCAACTAATTCACCTGGATATATCTTGAAATTCACCCCTTGAAGGATATCCAAATCTTTGACATATCCCGCCCAAACATCTTCAACTTCTAATAAAGGTTCATTCGTCATTCGTTCTTATCTATTATTTAATATTTATTTTTTATGGTTCATGATGTATTGCAATTCCTGCATCAACCATGAACCATGAATAATCAACAATTAGGGTGTTTTTTGCAAATCGGGGCGTTCTTCGGGGACAATTGCGCCTTCCACGGGGCAGACTTGTAGGCAGATGCCGCAGTCAATGCAAGTGGAAAAATCAATCCAGTACCAGTCAGTCCCCTTCGTGTTTTTGCCAGGTCCTTCGTGAATACAGGCAACAGGGCAGGCATCGACACAATCAGCGACGCCTTCGCAGGTATTAGTAACAATCGTATGCGGCACAGTGTTCTCTCTCTTGGGATTGGCAGACGGCTGCTTCTATAGCCTACCAAAGTCTTTTGAAAGCTGATAGCTGAAACGAGACTTTTTAAATGCAAAAGTACGCAAATAAAGGTGAAATTTTGCAAGAAAAAGCGCCTCCCCTTTGCGTACCTCTGCGCGTACCTTTGCGTACCTTTGCGTTAAAAAATCTAACTCAGCGTCTCAATTTTAGTAGCACCCTCAGCTTCCACCCAGGCAATGCGACGGATGTGACGGCTACGGGCATATTCTCGCACATCTTCAGGCGATCGCTCCCCTAAATCCATTTCCACTCGTACCAGATGAATAGAATCTCTCAGGGTTTGGGCGTAGGCGAACGCTGCCAGATAGGCTTGGGGAGATGAAGGAACGACTAACCAATCACTCGCGGGCGTTTCGCGGGGCATCCCAGCCTTCGAGAGCAAGACTTGATATAAGTCTTCAATATTCAGCGCAAAGCCAATACTGGGGTAAGTTTGCCCCTGGGGATGATAGAGTCCCAGCAGTTGGTCATAGCGTCCACCCTGGGCTAAAACCCGTGCTTGAGTGTCTGTATCGCTAACGACTTCAAACACAATGCCGGTGTAATAGTTAAAGGTTTGGATCAAGCTGAGATCCAGAGTTACGGGGAAGCTTTGCTGATGGGAACAGCCTTCATTGAGAAGATCGATCAGGGATTTCAGAGTATTGACTGTTTGCCGCTCAGATTCTGCTAAATCTAGGCTGGAAACTTGTTGCAGCACATCAGCAGGATGTCCCCGCAGCTCAAATAGAAATAAAGCTCGTTCTCGCAATTCGGGGGAAAGGGGCAGAGTTTCCAGTGCGATTCGATCGAGATGCGCGATCGCCCGTCGCACTTTTTCTTGCAGATGAACTGGAAACGGAGAAAAAAGCGATCGCGTTAACCCCGCTTCTCCCAAAATTACCTGCCACTGGCTTAACCCCAGACACTTCAGACAGTCTCCCAGCAATAACAGCACCTCTGCATCTGCCAAGACACCTCCCGCACCCAACAGCTCTACCCCTGCCTGGTAAAATTCCTGCTGACGTCCGTAATTACTGCCCTGCGAACGGCGGAATACATTTGCGTTGTAGTAGAGGCGTTGCGGATAAGTAACACCAGCCATCCGCGTCACAGATGCACGGGCGATCGAAGCCGTCAGTTCTGGGCGCAGTCCCAGCGTCCCCTCCTCAGCATCCTGGATTTGAATCACTGTGGAGCGCTGGATTGCTCCGCCTGCCATCAAAGTATCCAACCGCTCTAGAGTGGAGGTGATAATCCGGTGATAGCCCCAGCGGTGATACACCTGCTGCAACCGATCTTCAATCCAGCTTTTTTGAGCGACATCGAGAGGCAGCAAATCCCTCGCGCCTGCCGGGGGTTGATAAACCATTCAGTCGTTGTTTTTTGTTAGTTGACAAGCGATTTTCAAGCGAAGTATTCACGATTAGCGAGTTGACGGTTTGACTCTAGCTCTCACCGAGAACTTCCAAACATCTAATAGCCGAGTTGCTAATCGAAGAAATCGCTTTCTTATTTCTTCTTACCAAACATACCAAATAAACCGCCTCCAGACTTATCCTCCGGCTTGCCCTGCCCTGGCTTGCCCTGCCCTGGCTTAGGCGGCGTCGTTGTCTTGCCACCCGCAACTTTTTGTGCCAGCTTGTCTAGTGCCTGTTTGCCCTCTATCCCAATCGGATCTTGAGGGTTTAATTTCAAAGCTTGGGTGATATGTACCTTCGCCATTGTCACCTTAGGGGGAGTTTGCTTTAAATAAACCATCCCTAATAAGCTATGGCAACGGCTATTGTTCGGCTCCATTTTCAGGGCTTCCCGCAACTCTATCTCCGCCTTCGCAAACTGGTTCTTCGTTATCAACTCATCAGCACGACGGAAATAGGGTTCCGCCACTGATGATGGTGTTGGTGTTGGTGGCGGTGGGGGCGGCGGTGGGGGCGGCGATGCATTTCCGCCAGCAGCCCCCGTGACAGGACGTTTATCTGACATCATCGGGGTTGCTACCCCAGAACCCCCCTTCCGCCTCAGATAAACCATATTCAGTTCGCTGATTTGAGCCGTCACTTCTAGGACTTGGCTCAAAGATTCATATTGCGTTTGTGCTAGCTTTTGCAGTGCCGTTTTATAGGAATGCTCTAAATCGCCCCCCGCCTGAGCTAACTGTTTCGCGGTTTCACCTTGGGGTTGAGCGTTCGCCCCTTCCCCAGCCAAGCGCTTACCCATTCGCCCGACCATAACGACGTATTCTGCCCGCGTGCGATCCTGAGACAGTTGCTCGTAGGCAGGATTTACCAATTTTGACAACATCTGGCTGGCACGCTGTTTTTCTGCTTCGTTTTCAGCCTTGCAACTATCCGGATGCAATCTCCGGGCAATTTTGAGATACCGTTTGCGGATGTCATTGACGCCTGCATCTACTGGCACCCCTAAAATTGCGTGGTGGTCTGTGAAATCAAACTTGAACAGTCCACGGTCGATCCGAAATGACATAGCCCGCTGTCCCACCGTCAGAGCCGAATATTCTTTCTAATATACTTCCCTTGCGAAACCTATGTGTGACCTTGCTTACAGAGAAGCCTGATTTTTAGCACTTTGCCATCTACTTATTGCCATCTACTTAGAGGTGTAATTTGCAAAAGTTCTTGACTGAGCTGTGGGTGTAGATAACCATTTGTCGCCAAAATCCGACCGGAATGAATCGCTAAAGGACTCCCATCATAGGCGCTGACTTTGCCCCCCGCTTCTTCCACGATTACCACTCCGGCTGCCAGATCCCAAGGCTGTAAACCCCTTTCCCAGTAGCCATCCAGGCGTCCGCAGGCAACATGAACGAGATCGATGGATGCGGAACCGCTGCGCCTGACACCCTGAGTGAGATGCGTAAGGTGACAAAATTCAGCGTAGTTATTGTCTGCGGTTTCGCGTCGATCGTAAGCAAAGCCGGTGACAAGCAAGCTTTTGCTCAACTCGGCTGTTTTGGAAACTCGGATGCTCCTCCGGTTGCAAGTGGCTCCTAAGCCTTTGGCAGCCCGATACAACTCCTGATGAAATGGATCGTAAACGACACCGACTTGGGGAACTCCGTCAATCAGTAACCCGATTGAGGCGGAGAAAAAGGGATACTGATGAGCATAATTTGTGGTGCCATCTAGGGGATCGATTGCCCAGAGGTATTCGCTGTTAGTATCTCCCAGTTGCCCGGATTCTTCTGCCAGGATTTGATGGTGGGGAAAATGGCGATTGATGACTGAAAGAATGGTGGCTTCGGCGGCTTTATCTGCTTCGGTTACAAGGTCGCCTGGACGTCCTTTTTCTTCAACGGCTTCTAATTTGCCCCAGTAGCTTTGCAAGACGGCACCAGCAGCTAGCGCCGCCTCGGTGGCAATATCTAGAAAAATTTGCAGTTGGTCAGGGGTATGGTGTGTCATATTTGTGGCTAATAGCTAATGGCATTGAACAATGAATAATTAGCCATTCGCAATGAGCCGTTAGCGATTTTGACGCCGAAACTCTGCTGGAGTCCAGCGCATGGGTTTTTCTGGGTTCCAAATGCCTTTGCCCATAATTCGAGCATATTCTTGAGCGGTGGTGAGCCGTTGGTCATATTTGTTGTTGAGCGATCGCGGTACAAACACATACCCTTCTACCACCATCTGCTCGTTCAGCAATACCCCATCTTTCCACACATAAGCTAACCGGCGCTCAAACTGGTCTTTGCTTGACCCATCCGACTCTAACAAAACGGATTGTCCGGCAATCAACTGCTTAAGTCGCTCTTGAGCCGCCGATCCCCAAGGCTGCTGTTTCATGTCGGGTGCCTCGATTCCCAGCAGTCGCACTCGCTCTACCAAAGCGGATTGCTTGCTGGTATCCAGCACTTCCAGGGTTTGTCCGGTGACAACCCGCTCCACCTTCACGGTGACGCCTGTCGGAACTTCTTTCGCTTGGCAACCGACCAAGAAAAACCAAAAGCCAAAAGCCAAAAGGCAAAAGAGAAAATTCTTTTGCCTTTTTGTTTTTCGCGATCGCCTTTGGTTATTCTTCATCCAGCGGTAAACCGAAGCGGACTTTGCCCTTGCCAAAATAGCGACCGAACTGGAGTTCGTAAACTTCATCCTCATCCTGAGTTTCTACTTCCAAGTCGGAGCGGGGATAACTTACGCAGAGTAGAGCATAGCCTTTGTCGCGCAGTTGCGGAGAAAGCCCCATTGCTTCTGGCTGATGGATTTCCCCTGAGAGGACGCGCCCGGCACAGGTGGTACAAGCGCCATTGCGACAGGAAAAAGGCAACTCGACGCTCTGATGCTCGACGCTAGATAGGATATAGCGATCTTCTGGCACCTGAAGGTCATGGTGAGTGCCGGTTTGGCGATTGCGTATCCGAATGGTGTGGTAATTCGTCATAGTTTTAGTGTATTATTAAAAATCGCAGCTTTGAGTTGCACATTTCAAAATAAATAAACCTCTGGAGAGGTGGCCGAGTGGTTGAAGGCGCAGCACTGGAAATGCTGTTTAGGGCAACTTAACGTGGGTTCGAATCCCACCCTCTCCGTTGAAAATCAAAACTCAGCATTGCTGAGAGGCTTATCGCCCTAGAAGTATCCTCTGGGGCGATATTTATTTTTGGGGAGCGCTTCAGTATCAGCGCGTGAATCCCCAGCAGAAAAAGCGATTGGTATTTGATTTTGCAGCAGGAGTGTTGACGTTGGTGGGGTAAGAGCGATCGGATTCAAATTTGACTAGAGAGAAAGACGCGATCGCGCGTTTTGAATAAATTAGAAGTGCCTAATAAAAAACAATAAAAAAAGGGTGAGCATTGCCCACCCTAAGACGAATCAATTAACCAACAGCATCGTTTATTTTGCGGGTTGCGCCTTGTTTTGAACCAGCAGCCGCTCAAAACTTAGGGCAAACACTCCCAGCGTCACCAGTACGATGCCGAAAATTGATATCGGCTGTAAAGCATTCTGAGCGCTCGGAATAATCAAAAATGCCAAAACTGCTGTTAACACAGGGCCACTAGAAGCGATAATCGAGGCTCGTGCGGCACCCAAGAAGCGAACGCCAAAGTTATTTAACAAATAGCCTGCTAGAGTTAATATCCCCAAGACAACGCCGCCGATAATCAAACCCAGCCGCCGATCGGGGATGACCTGAACAGCCAAATTTTCTGGTAATGGCAACATCAGACTGATACTAGCCAGGACAAAGATGGTTGTAAACTGAACCAAGCTGACGGGGACGGGGTGAAGCTTTTGAAAGCCAAGCTGCATAAAAATCAGGTAGAAGGCAAAGGCGATTCCTGAGGCGGCGGCGGTGCCAACTCCCACCCCAGAAATGCTTGCCACCCCACTATTAACCGCCGGGAAGATTTTAGGCCAAGCTGCGAGGATAACACCCAAGGAAATCGTGCACATCACTCCAACGCGCAGGAAGGTGGGGCGATCGCCAAAAAACAGCCACGCCAGCGGGACTGTAATAATTGGATACATAAACAGAATTGTCACTGCAACCCCTGGGCCAATTTGGGGGATGGCGATATAAATCAGGACTTGCGACAAAAACAGGAAGAAGCCACTCCCGACTACCGTTAAAAGTCCGCGCCGGTCTGGATCTAATAAAAACTTCTTAATATCCCTCCACACGTTGGGATAGAGAACGATGGCAAGTAAAGCCATTAAAGGCAGCACCACCATCATGCGGAACCACAAAATTAACAGCGAGTTGCCCAAACCTAGCTTGATGAATCCTCCCAAGGAAAACAAGTTAAAAATTTGACTTTCTCTGCCAATGATTTGGACAACCACGTTATGAACCGACAGCGCCACGGTAGAAATTAAAATCAACAATAACCCTAACTGACCTTGGGAGCTTGGTTTAGGTTGGCGTGGCGGTGGTAGCGGGGCAGCCGGAACCGAGAACGGAATCGCATTCGCTTCTGGAGGCTGTTTGCGATCGCTATAAGCTTGTCCTCCAACCTCTGACTCGGATGGTACTAATGGCAGCGCATCGCTTTCTGCTTGCAGTTGTTCGTGCAGGCGATTGACGAGAGTTTCTAAAATTGCTTCTCCTTGTTGCTCCAAGCCGTGCATCCGCGACAGCTGCTGGGAGAACGAACTTTGATAGCTGCTGATGTCTTGTTGCAGTGTTTTAAAAGTCGTTCTTAGGGTTGTATCCAAGGAAGAGAGGATTCGGTAGGCACTGTCGTTGTAGTCATTTGCCGAGGGCGGCAAATTGGCGCTGCTAGTGCCACCCAGCGGGTGATAGGAGCTGCCTGGTTGCTGGGACAGCCGTTGCATCAGCAGATCTTGCAGGTGTTCTGCGATCGCTTGGGTGAGTTGCCCAACTAAATATTGCTGCTGATCCTGATCAATTTGTTCTTGAGGCAGAGAGCTTTGGGACGAGGGTAATTGCTGACGCTGAGCTTGTAGATGATTGATCTCATCGACCAACCGGGATTTCTCAGCCTGGAGTCGCTCAACGTCTTGATTCAACTGGACGATGAGATTTTGCTTCAGGTTCTCAAGTTCCTGCGTCATCGCCCTCAAAAGAGCCTCTGTTGCCGTAGCATTTCCGGTGTTGTGATTTTCCGGTAGATTGTCCAGTTGCCCCATTAGCGTATAACCTCGGTACGATTGGCTATAACGAAGTGTAGTTTTAACTTAGTTTACTTAAGTCTTGTTAGTATTTCTGATATTTTGGCAGATACACTTTCTGATGGATGTGATTTTGCTCAACTAGGTGTTGTTTCTCTGATGAAGGAAAGTGTTTAATGTTTTGTCATCAATCCTGACAGATTACTCCAAAATTCTGGTGATTTTTAAGAGATTTTTCTGGTGAATTTAATTTTTTTCTAGACTGTTGAATCTTGCAGTGCCTGCAAGAAAAACTACTTAGACACTATCCTCCCTCGACATATTGAAGAACAAAGAGGGAGTTTCTTCTTCCCGCGAGCGAGAGACTTTTGGAGGGTTCAGACAACTTTTGCAAGAAGTCTAATATTTTGCTCCCTAAAGCCCCAATAAAAGGGGGAAGAAAGTTCGCGCCACGTTTAAAAGCAGAGGTTTGAGCTTTGCAATACGCGGATGAAACAGCGCCGTGTCTCCCTGCCTGAAAGCCAATTGATCGCTGGCATTTAGGATCGAGTTTTTGGACGCGGACGCATTTTCCCCAACAGGGTAGCAGCCGCCGCCTAGAAACTCCTTCCAGAAAGAGTGTATCCCAATCGGGCAACCGGAGAGGGGATGTAAAGTTTTAAATTGAATCCATCAAGTGGAAAATTCCGAATTGTCCCCCTATCTGACGGATAACTAGAAAGATAATTGCCCCCAAACCCGCACTAATGGGAAGGGTAATTAGCCAAGCGAGTCCAATCGATTGCAGCGTTTGGAAGCGGATGGATTTCCAGTCTTTGACTGCACCAATGCCAACCACAGCACCGACAAGGGCGTGGGAGGTGGAGACGGGCAAGCCGAGCCGGGAAGCAAGCAAGATGGTCGTAGCGGTTGCGAGTTCGGCGCAGAAGCCACCGCTCGGCTGGAGGGCAATAATGCCTTCTCCAATTGTCGCAATGACTTTTTTGCCCCAGACGGCAAGACCGGCAACGATACCGGCACCGCCCAATACTAGAATCCAGAGGGGAATGCTAAAGCCAGTGATAGGAACGGAACCTGTGCGATTGATATAAACGATCGCCGCTAAGGGAGCGATCGCGTTGCCAACATCATTGGAACCGTGGGCAAAGGCGACGAAGCAGGCACTTAATAGCTGAAACCTTGCAAGCTGGCGCTCAATGGGATTGAGAATTTTAGATTGGGAGTTTGGGATTTCGCGGTTGTCCGTCTCATTGGCTCCCGCGATAACCCTTGTGTCTACAAGCTGTTCTGCTTCCTCGCGGGCTAATTGTCGCCAGATGAACCGGGTAAGGCCAACTGATGCGATCGCGCCAATCAAGAGAGGGATATCGTGGGCAGGAAGGTTGATGCCGAAACGATTTGTCAGCCAGGTATCGATGGGTTGACTCACAGAGGGTAGAACAATCACCCCAAAGACGCCCAGCAACGTCACGCTCAACCAGGGGATCCATTCGCGCAGTTGAAAAAGTGGGTTGGGTTGATCGAGAATCCAACGCTTGACAACGCTGTAGAATAACGCGGCAATCGTGCCACTGATGACCGGCGTGATTACCCAGGCGAAGCTGATTAGACCAATTAATGACCAATCGATGGCACCGATACCCGCAGCCACCCAGCTAAAACCAGCGATCGCGCCGACTACCGCATGAGATGATGCGACTGGCAAGCCCAGACTGGTGGCAATTTGCAGCCAGACGCCACAGGCTATCAATACCGAAACCATGCCAATCAGTAGCATCTGAGGTACGGCAGCGAACAGTTCTGGATTGACAACCCCGGTTGCCAGCGTCTCCGATACGGAACGACCAAACAGCACGGCACCTGTAAATTCCAACACTCCGGCAATCACCAATGCCTGCCGTAGGGTGACAGCCTTCGATCCCACCGACGTTCCCATCGAGTTAGCAACGTCGTTTGCGCCCAGATTCCAGGCAACGTAGAAAGCTAGCAGGGCAACAAAAACAATCATGCCGTAAATATAGATATCGACACAGCTAGTTTATCCGGTGAAGGATAGGGGAGCGAACTGAGAACTCAGCGTGCGGCTAACGCCTCGCTTCTCTAACGCGATCGCGCTGAAGGGAGAGGAAGCGGCGATCGGGATTTGAAGCGATGATTTTTACAAATCGAGGCAAAATTTGCGCGACTATCACTGCGGATACACGCGCCCAACTCTGTATAAGTATCTATTCAACGATTTGGGAAGACCGACTTCTCAATTGGAGCGGTGTGAGTTTAGTAGGGCTAATTTATGCGTTTTCCTCATGTTGCTGTTTGTACTTTAGCTGCTTTTGTGGCTGGAGGGATGACAGCCCAAGCAAGTGAAAGTCCGAGTTCCGAGGGTTCTCCCCAGGCAGCCGCGACCGATGAGGGGAGTGTTGCCACCCCGATGGTGACTCCTAGAAGTATGACAGCGATCGCTGCCCCAGAAATCCAACCAGAACCACGATTGGCATCCAGGCAGGAATTTGCGCGATCGCCTTCTCAGAATGCCCCAGGATTCGCTGCAAGGCAACTTCCGGCATTGACGGCTGCTCCCCAAACTGATTTGCAAGAAATCCCTGAAACTGCGGCGCTTCCCTCAAATAACCTCCTCTCCCAGTTATCAACAGCTTCTGACATTAACCAGTCTGCATCTGAGGAATCCGGGAGGAAAGCTTCTGACTTAGCTTCCTTCCGAAACGGGGAAACCGTTAACGAAGCGGCTGTCAATGAACGAACGATACCCGGTGGAAGTGCATTTACATCCAAGGCTGAAGCACTCCGTCCAGATCGAGCGATCGCTAACTCGTCAACGGTACAGACCAGCCAGTCAATGGCAACGGAACCGAAAGCCAGAAATACCTGTGCCTCGCAAAGAATCAAGAACGTTAAATCCTTAGATAATGCAACTTATCAAGTTGCTCAAGAAGGAACCACACTGGCGACAGAATCCTGTCCGAGTCCGGAACCTGTTGCGCCGCTAGCGTTGCCAGCACCCATCGAGGAATTTGAAGCTTCGCCCGCCCTGAGCATTTATATCCCAGTTGGCTATGGTGCAGATAGAAACACCGCCTTTATCAGCGGCACCTATCAACCCAACGTGCGAGAAGATAGCGGTTCTGTCGGGGCTGCGGGAATCGGCATCGGCTTAGGCAATGCCGATAAAGCCGTGGGGGTAGAACTATCCTACGCTTTAGCGACAAATGATAGCTTCGGCGAAGGTGGTTTTAATGGCAAGCTGCATCGTCGATTTGGGGGAGATGTATCAGCAGCATTAGGCTGGAATGGTTTTTTAAATATTGGTCACAACGACTTTGAACAATCCAAATATGGAGTTGTTACCAAAGTATTCCGAACGAGAGAATCTCTCAATGATGCTTTCAGCCGCGTTGCTTTTACGGTTGGTGTCGGCGATGGACAGTTCCGTTCCAACGGTGCGGTTGATGCGGGTGAAAACAATATCAACGTGTTTGGAAATTTGGCAGTTCGCGTTGTTCGACCTGTTAGTTTGATTGCGGAATGGACAGGACAGGACTTAGCATTGGGTCTTTCCATCGCTCCCTTCAAAAACTTTCCTTTTGTGATTACTCCAGCCTTGCGCGATGTTGCGGGTGCGGGTGATGGCTCTCGATTTGTATTAGGTGTTGGGACAGCATTGAAGTTTTAAGGAGGAGTACCCCAAATGCACACCATTAAATCTCTGGGTTGGGTTGTTGGCTTATCAATTGTGGCGCTCGGTATGGCTGCGCCTGCGAGAGCCGACCGTAGTTATTCTGACATCACGGGAACGAATATCTGGAACAACACGGCACCCGTTTTTGATACTGATGACAAGTTAGATCCGGAACTAACTGCAAATATTACCCGGCTTAACCAAGAGTCAGAAACAGCCTTTCAAGCCTGCGGGGCTGCTCTGACGGAACAAACTCCTACTACGCGCCGGTTTACTCGACAGCCTCAAACACCCCCCCCGGTTCCCCAAGCGTGTCAGCGTCTAGAGGAGTTAAGGACAGAAGTCGAAAACTTAAGAACGACTTTGCAGCAACAAGACCTTTCCAGAGCCAACTCCGGTTTGCGGACTTGGTAGAGGTTTGGTTGTCAGTTGCAGAGTCATTCTAGTGTGAGCAGGAGCAAGAATACGATGAGGCAGATGAAGCGTAAAAACGGTAGAACCGCCGGGTTCAAGTGGCTACTGGGAGCGATCGCGGCTGGGTTTATGGGCGTGGCAACACCCGTTCACGCTGAAGATTTGTTTGGAAATGAAGCTGTCCAGTTCCCGGTGGATACGACGGTTGAATTTGAATTCAAAGAGTCTCACGGAGCTTATCTATCAACGCTTGGCGTTGTCAATTTAGATACGGGTGAAGAGACCGTGCTGTTTCAAGAAGTCAAACCCTATGACGGCTTCGGAAGCGAACAGCCTCAGCCTTCCTCGCCTGGTCAAAATAATATTGGCACGGCAATCGATTTTCTGGGGACAGTTGATGGGGGAGCTGTAGAAAATCGACTCAGCGAATATACTTTTAAGGCGAATACCCGGTATGCGTTTTACCTGGAATCTGTTAGCCCTACGGGTCAAACTCGACGCAGTGTCAGATCCACCACCAACTTAGCAGCTGCGTTTAATGGCAGTTTGGCTGGTGGCACAAACGAAGAAATTACTGGCGTTCGCATCGCTTGGGACGATACAGGGCTACCCCAACCGGGAAAAGATGAGGATTTTGATGATTTCGTGATTGAGGCGGGAGGGTTTCCACCCGTTCCCTGTCCGCCAATCCGCTAATTGCAATTTCATGATTTTGCTCCCCCAGCCCCCCTGAAAAAGAGGGACTGGGGGATTTTTTTTGAGTCAATATCAATTAACGAGAGCGATCGCGCTAAAGAGAGATGGAGATGCGATCGCTTTCATCTATTAACAGATAAATAGAGATACCGAGCGTGAATTTCTACCTCTGTCGCCAGAAAATCACTAAATCTTTCATGACTTCTAATGAAAGAAGTTTGATTTGTTCCTTCACAGTAGGAGTAAGTCGGCGGATCGCCTCCTTCCGAAAGCCTGAAAAAGCTGAACTGATACCCCTGGTGCATCAAGAAAACAAAAGCATCTTCTGGCAAAGAGTGGGGAAAATTATTTTCCTCTAATAACTCAAAAGCCCACTTTTGCAGGTAGGGCAGATGTTCAAAGAAACAGTCTGACCCCCGTAAGAATTTACCAGCACCATGCCCCATAGTTAATAAAAATTCCTGATAGGCTAGGGGCAGGGACATCCCCAACTGCCGCTCAAGCTCAATTACTTCATCTTGGGTACAGCCCACCTGTTCATCTGGCGATGCGATTTTTAGTTCTATCAGTTGTTTTTTTACCTTATCTAGGTACATGACTATTAACTCTTTAAAGCCTCGCATTTATAATATTAATATCTTTTCCTTTTAATCACTCATTACTAAAATTGGGGAAGTAGGAAGGTGGTGCGGGCACATCAAGCCATTACCCCCTCCCCCGTCTCCCTAATAATAAGTGTTCAACCGGAAACCATATAATTAACTGTTACCATAATGTTTGGGAACCGCCTACGAAATTGCTGAATAACATTGCTACAGGAATCACAGGGCGGTCGTTCTGTCAACAGATTGATAGTGCCTTCAACGTCTGGAGTCTGAGCGTATCGAGATGCTAGTTCCTCAAGCAGTTTGTATTCAGTATCATAAGCTCGTGAATGTCCAGGTGGGACTTCAAAGATTTCAAATAAAGGCTGTTGAGGTAAGCCAACGGTTCCTGAACGAGTAGATTTACCGCTAATAGCTATCAGTTCGCCACTGTCACCGGCAATCTTGAAGTTAGAAAGGGCAATGTTTTTGCCTCGCGACACCCCTAACTGTTGCCGAATTTGATTAACTCGATTGAGTGATCCTGCCTGAATGGCATTATCACTGTCTTCCATATCTTTAAACGGCTCTCGAAGTTGAACAGCAGAGCTTTGAGGGCTAGGATTTCCCATTATTTTTATTTTTACGTAGTTAATATAGTTAATATATATATATATAGCGTTTCTTGGACGAATGAAGTACACAAAAAACCATACTCAGCAAGTATTTGAGCCTGTCACTGCGTACCTTACTAGATTCATAAACGCTCCACTAATTATATCTTTTAAGGTTAAATTTGTCAACCAATTTATAAAATTTATGAAAAGTTCAGTCGTGAGCGCGTTGAAGAGAGATGGAGATGCGATCGCTAACTCCTACCTATTCCAACCGGGTATTATTGATGCTGTGTCTCCTCATCCGTACCAGGTGGCAGAGACAAATTTCCCCAAGAAAGTTTCGTTGTTGTATCAATATCTAACAGAAATAAGGTTAGAGAAGTTTCTGGTTGAGAAATGACAGCAACGTGACTGGCTATCCCTAGCGTGTTAGCGTGACGAAAGGATTCGGGTAAAACTCGAATCGTCGATAAGGGTACATCTATCAAAGCGGGAACGGTTTCAACGGGGATACCATACAACTCGCTTTCGATATTTTGAATAACAATCAGGTAGGCTCCCTGAAGGGTTTCGTGGGTTGGGTTGGATGAAAACAACCGCTGTTGTAGATCCAAAACAGTCACTTCGCGATCGCCTACATGAGCAATACCGACTCCATTCAGTCCGCTGCCAAAAATTTGGGTAGAATTGAGCACTTTGTAGATAGACTCAATCCGCAAACCCAAGTTTAAGCTACCAATGCTAAACACAAGCACTTTAATAGCGGGTACAGACGCGGAAACATCTAACCGATCGAAATCCGGGGGGGTTGAGTTGATTAAAGTGCTGTTCATGCCTTTTTTTTCAGGGGAAAGTAGGATTTATCGCTCCCGATTCACCCAGAGGGGTGG
Organism: Trichocoleus sp. DQ-U1; assembly: GCF_039961925.1. Taxonomy (NCBI): domain Bacteria; kingdom Bacillati; phylum Cyanobacteriota; class Cyanophyceae; order Leptolyngbyales; family Trichocoleusaceae; genus Trichocoleus; species Trichocoleus sp. DQ-U1. The sequence continues at coordinate 29,146 of NZ_JAMPKB010000018.1, forward strand.
GGTGGGTTTCTGGACTGTAATTGATGTTTTTAAAAACATTGGGATGCTCCCATTATTATGAGCTACGAACGGCAGCTCCTAAAGAGCCACTTTTTTCAAAAAGGGCTTTGAGGGCTGCTAAGAATTCTTGCTCTAAGTAAGGTTTGCTAAAGTAAGCACTGGCTCCCAAGTGAGTTGCTAATTGTCGATGTTTTTCACTACTACGGGAAGTCAGCATCGCTACGGGTATTTTTGATAGCTGCGGATCTTGACGACGATGGTTGAGAAATTCAAAGCCATTTAGATTCGGCATTTCTACATCGCAAACCACCATTTGAATGTTGGAATTTTGCTGTAACTGTTCGATGGCTTCCCGTCCATCTCTTGCTTGTAAGACGCGGTATCCTGCTTTTTGGAGTGTTAAAGCTAAAGTTTGTCTGAGGGTAATCGAGTCATCTACGATTAATATCAAAGGCGATTTAGCTGTGTTTGTGGATACTTTAGTTTTGTCAATTGATGCAGTTTGGATGGGGGAAGCAGTTGGCAGATCGGTGAAAGTAGTCGTAGCGATCGCGTTCTTACTTTGCCCAACCATCTGGGTGAGAAGCGTTGCCCCATCAATTACCGGAATCAGGCTCCCATCTCCTAAAATCGTGCAACCGTAAATATAACTTGGAGGCGCGATCGCTGCACCAAAGGGTTTGATCACCAATTCTTGCTCTGTGACCAAGCGATCGATTTCTAAGGCAAGAATTTGGTTATCTCGGCGGATTAGCAGCATCGGTGGTGCCCAAGCTTCGGGAGTGGGAACGGCGACTAAAGCTTGGCTGGGAATTGATTCAGGCAACGGACAACTATAGTCCAGTAATTCTGATAAGTGATAGACAGGAACGATTCGCTTGCGCCAGTGCAAGAATCTCTGTTTTCCAGAGTGCTTCATCTGGTCAGTTTTCGGAATGACGATCTCTTCAATGCTGTCAGCGGGGAAGGCGTAAGCAGTGGAACCAACCAAGCAGACGAGTAATTTAGCAATCGTCAGCGTCAGCGGGATGCGTAACGTAAAGGTGGTACCTTTTCCAGGAGTGGTCGTGACCGTGATGGTACCTTTGAGCGATCGCAGTTGCGATCGCGCCACATCTAATCCCACACCTCGACCCGACAGTTCGCTGACTTGAGCCGCAGTGGAAAATCCTGGCTCAAATAGTAAATCTAAAAGTCGAGTGGTTGAAGTTGTAACCACTTGTTCTGGTGAAAGCAACCCCAACTCTAGTGCTTTCAAACGGATGCGTTCTAGGTTGACTCCTTGACCGTCATCCCGTACTTCAATAATCGTGTGACTCCCCTGATGATAAGCCTGAATTTCAATCTGACCCCGCTCCGGTTTCCCTTGCTGACGGCGTACTTCTGGTGGCTCAATCCCGTGATCGAAGGCATTGCGGAGCAAGTGCAGTAAAGGATCGTTGAGTTTTTCTAAAGCGGCTTTATCAACTAAAACTCCCGTCCCGCTTAATTTCAGCTCGACTGGCTTTTTGTATTTTGTGGAAAGGTCGCGCAAAACTCTAGGAAAGCGGCTCAACACTTCGCGCAGGGGAAGCATCCGCGCCCACATCAAATCATCCCGCAAGTGGGCGATCATTTGACGTTGACTTTCTAAAGTTTGGCTTGACTGTCCAGCTAAGTGTGCCACATCCCCGACGATTTCTTCGAGTTGCACCATCTCTTCGAGGCTCTCTTGCACCATTGAGTGCAATGCTCCATAGCTGTCCATCTCTAGGGAGTCAAACGAAGAAGTTAGGGGTGTAGAGGTGCTAGAAGACAGGAGATTTTGCTCTATATTTTCCTCGGTTTCAGACGCAGGAAATCGCGTTTTTACATCCGGCTTTTCTGCTTTTCGAGATGCGATTTGCTGGTCTGACGCAATAGAATGGCGTTCTGGAGCCACTATCATCTGGTCTGATAAATCGCGCAGATGATTGGCGATTTCCTGAAATTTAGTAAACCGCCGCAGCAGTTCTTGTACCGTTGCTTGCAGTTGTTCGTTTTGGAGGAAAAGACCGTTTCGGTTAATGGCAAGTTCACCCACCAAGTTATTCATTCGTTCCAGTCGATCTAAGTCAACTCGAACAGAAAGTTGGGGAGTAGAATTGGTAGGGACAATGGTTTCTTTCTTCTTGTCTTTGGCAGCAGGCAATTTAGCGGGTCTAGAAGTTTTAGGCGCTGCTTTGTCGATTTCAGACTGAATTATCTGAGGCGAATTTTCTGTGTTGACTAGATTGACCGGAAGCTCGGTTACGGAAGGCAAACTATCAAATAATTGCTCGATTTCCTGAACAACTGCTTGAATATTCGTTGAGGATTTTGTTGCAATTAATTCTGAGTGTAGTTCTGGAGCTGGGGGAGAAATAGTAACTAGGTTAGTTTCTTCAACAGCTAGCTCTAATTCAGGAATTTCCTCAATCAGCGCCATCGGCTCAGCTACTTCAAAAGAAGATGAGTTTTCAATTTCTATCTCTGGTAAATTTGAGGCAAAACTACCAAAAACTTCATCTAGAGAAGGAGGGGAAGCGAGGATTTCTTCTTGAGCGATTAACTCAAATTCTTGATTTAGATTAGCTGCTGGTAGCGCCGGAAGTTTCAGCCCGTTGAAAGATGAATTATTATAAAAATCTGTAATTTCTGCTGTTAATTTTGAATCCTTAAAAATTTTATCTGAAGTTTGTTTCTGTTTTCGCTCGTCTAAGTTTGGTTTGAGACTTTCCTCATCTGTAGTTAAGGTTAGATGCTCAGGTTCATCAAATTTGAGAAGAGGGAGTTGATTTTGAGTTGATAGGCTGGAATCTGAGAAATCAAGAATTTCGTCGAAAGCAGCGATAGAAGTTAGCGTTTCTCCTGGAATGCCTAACTCTGTTTCGGAAATTTCTTCAGATGTGAATAGTGCCGAAACGTCTAGGAAATCTTCATTGATTTCAGAAGGGAGGACAGAGCTACCAAAAATATCTTCAATAGAAGAAAAGGAAAAGGAGAGCGCTGATTCCTCTTCATCTTCAGTCAGTGTCAGTAGCTCTAATTCGGGAGCCAGTTGGACGCCTGTAACCGTTGATCCAGGGGAAGTTTGAACTGGAGAAGTAGCAGCAAGTTTTGTTAAAGCGGTAGAGGGAGAACCGCCAAGCAAGCGATCGCCTGCGAGTACGCCTTCTCTCCCTGCCTGAAAATCAGCTAATGCCAGTTGAGCAATCTGCAAGGCTTGTTCGGGATGAGCATCGAGCGCCGCCAAAGTAGTTTGCGCGATCGCTCCAAATCCTGGCAAACTTAATAATTCTGCGATGCCGGTAAATACATCAGCGAGTGCCCGCAATTCTCCGGCTACTTGATTGCTTTCAGGATGGGCTAAAACATGGGTGAGGCGCTCTAGTTCTTGCGCCACGTCCACTTCAAATATCGATAAGGTGATATCAATTCCCAATTCCACCGCATTGGGTAAAACTTCCTCTCCGGTGAGGAAATCTCCTAATTGCGCCTCAATTTTGGCAAACACGGGTTCGGCGATCGCGATCGCCTGTTCTGCGTTGAAATGACCCGCCAGAATCTGCTCCGTTAAAGGGAGGCGGAGACAATCATAGGCTTGCAGCAATAAGCTTTCTAGTTCGGCATCAATCTCTAACTCTTTGTTGTGGAGCGCCTTAAAGATGTCTTCAAGGCGGTGAGCTATCGTTTTGATTGTTTCGAGTCCCACGCAAGCAGATCCCCCTTTAATCGAGTGAGCCGCACGCATGAGACTGTGAATTTTAGCAGTAGTCCGCTCTGTCTTGAGCGTCAGCAGTTCCGATTCGATGACCTGCAACAGCTCTGGAGCTTCTTGAATGAAGAACTGATAGGCTTGGTCGCGGATATCAGAGTCGAGCGCCATAATACTGAATTGGTAATTGGTAATTAGTAATTGGTAATTGGGGAAAAGGCGTATGGGAATTGGGAATTGATAATTGATAATTAGGGAAAAGGGGTTTAGTAATTAATAATTGGCTGGATTCTTCCCATTACCAATTACCCATTACCAATTACCCATTACCAATTACCCATTACCAATTACCCATTACCAATTACCCATTACCAATTACCCATTAGCTAACTTTAAATCGACCCACGTTTGCTTGCAGTTCTTGCGCCAACGCTAGCAATTCCTTAAAGGATGCCGATACATCGGTGGCTCCCGTTGAGGTTTTGGTGGCGATTGCTGCCACGTCGGTCATGGTTTTGGTGACTGCATCGGAAGCTTTGGATTGCACGACAGCCGCTTGGGCGATCGCTTCCACCAAGGCGCTGATCTGGGCGCTGGCAGTCGTAATTTTGTTCAGGCTTTGGCGGGTTTCATCCACCAGTTTCGTACCCGTAACGACCTGCTCGGTGCCTGCTTCCATCGCCGCTACCACCTCATTGGTTTCTGCCTGAATGCCTGCAACCAGCTTTTCGATTTCCGCCGTTGCTGCCGCCGATTGCCGCGCTAGCGATCGCACTTCATCCGCAACGACGGCGAAGCCTCGACCCTCTTCCCCAGCGCGTGCCGCCTCAATTGAAGCATTGAGCGCCAACAAGTTCGTTTGAGCGGCAAAGGTGCCAATTAGGTTCACCACTTTGGAAATCTTTTGCGAAGATTCGCCCAAACGCTTGACTTTTTTAGAGGTTTCTGCAACAGTTTCCCGAATCGCTAGAATCCCGTCCACCGTGCGGTTCATGGCAGCGTCACCCTCCTTCACAATCTGCGTCGCTTGTTGAACCGCAGCTTCCGCTTGTTCGGCATTGGCAGCAACCGCTCGAATCGAGGTGGACATTTCCTGAATTCGATCCAGAGCAGCTAAAATTTCCTCTGATTGCCGTAAAGCTTCTGCCGATAGCTCTTGAACAGAGACTTCATTGCTGCTGGTGGTTGCTGCCACTTGTTTGGCGGCGGTTTGCACCTGGCTAACAATTTTCCGTAAGCTACCGATCGTGGCATTGTAGGAGTCAGCAATCGTGCCGATTTCATCTTCAGTCACCTGCGCCCGAATGGTGAGGTCTCCTTTACTGACAGGATCGACTTCCAGCAGCAGTTCCAGCGCTCGTTTTTGCAGGGCTTCCTTGGCTGACCTTTGCTGTTCGGCATTTGCAGATTGTTGGCGGGTCGCTTCCTCTTGCGCCGCCAGCAAAGTTTGAATCTGTTCCAGCAGCGTCGCTTGGTTGAGGGCAATACCCACTTGAGTTGTCAACTGGGTGAACAAATCGATTTCACCCTTCTGCCAAATGCGAGTCCCCGAACATTGATGAGCAATCATCAAGCCGAATAGCTCGTTATCTACTACGATGGGCACGACCAAGTTGGCTTTGACTTGAAAGCGCTCCAACATTTTAATGTGACACTCGTTCAGACCCGCTTGATAAATATCCTCAATGGCACGAATGCGCCCTTTGTTGTAGCTTCCCCCCTGCGTCTCTTTCAAGCAGGTATCTTCAACTTTGACTCCTTGAGTGGGCATCCAACCCGTCGCTACAGATTCTGCAATTACCGTCCCATCCCAGTTCGCATCGAAGCGATAGACGATTAAGCGATCTGTTTTAAACGCGCGTCGCACCTCTTCGACCGCTGTATTCAGAATGTCTTCCAGCTTCAGAGATTCCCGAATGCGGAGGGTAATCATCGACAAAAGTTGCGATCGCGTGGCTTGAGCTTCTTTCTGTTCCAGATAGCTGATGCGGTCTATCGCCAAACCAACTTGAGTGGACAACTGCGTGCAGATAGCGACTTCAGACTGCTGCCAAGTCCGAGGGGTTGAACACTGCTGGGTACACATTAAGCCCAGTAGTTTGTCACCGCTAACAATCGGGGTGATCACATTGGCTTTGATTTTTAATCGCTCGTACAACTCAACGTGACAAGGGGCGAGATTCGCTTGATAAATGTCATCGATAACAAACACGCGACCTTTGCGGTACAACTCTACCCCCGCCTCTGAGTCGGTGAAATAGGTATCTGCTACTTTCATGTTCATGCAGGTCGGTAATCCGGGCGTCACCGCTTCCGCAACTACATTCCCACTCCAGTCCGGGTTAAAGCGATACAAAAACACCCGTTCCGCATTCAGGATTTGTTGAGCGCCAATCACTGCTTTCTCGAAAACCTCTTTGACATCGAGAGATTCACGAGCGCTGTTGGCAATATCTGCAAACAATTGTGTCAAATTGGCTTCGACTTCTCGCTGTTTGGCTTCCGCTTCCTTCTGTTTGAGGAAACTGATTCGGTCTAAAGCTAAGCCGATTTGAGTAGATAACTGCGAGCAAAAATCTACTTCATACTGCTGCCAAGTCCGAGGAGTAGAACACTGCTGCGTACACATCAAGCCTAATAGTTTGTCACCGCTGACAATCGGGGTAATTACATTGGCTTTGATTTTTAATCGCTCGTACAGCTCAATGTGACAACCTGTAAGATTGGCTTGATAGATGTCATTAATGACAAATACACGACCCTTGCGATACTTTTCTACACCCACATTCGAGTCGGTGAAGTAAGTATCGGTCACGGTCATTTTCAGGCACGAAGGTAAGCCGGTTGTCACCGCTTCCGCAACAACATCTCCACTCCAATCCGAGTTAAAGCGATACAAAAACACCCGTTCCGCATTCAGGATTTGTTGAGCGCCAACAACGGCCTTTTCAAATACTTCCTTGACATCTAGCAACTCACGAGCGCTAGTAGCAATATCGGCACACAGTTGAATGCGCTTGGCTTCAACTTCTTGCTGTTTTGCTTCAGTTTCTTTCTGTTCTAAGAAACTGATTCGGTCTAGAGCTAAGCCGACTTGAGTAGATAACTGCGAGCAAAAGTCTACTTCATACTGCTGCCAATTCCGAGGAGTAGAACACTGTTGCGTACACAGCAAGCCTAATAGTTTATCACCGCTGACAATCGGGGTAATCACATTGGCTCTAATTCTTAATCGCTCATACAACTCAACGTGGCAATAAGTCAAACCAGATTGATAAATATCATTAATGACAAATACGCGACCATTGCGATATCTTTCTACCCCCACATTCGAGTCGGTGAAGTAAGTATCGGTAACAGTCATTTTTAGACAGGAAGGCCAACCCGGCATTACTGATTCAGCAACTACATCCCCACTCCAATCTGGGTTGAAGCGATATAAAAACACCCGTTCCGCATTCAGGATTTGTTGAGCGCCAACAACGGCTTTTTCAAATACTTCCTTGACATCGAGAGATTCACGAGCGCTGGTGGCAATATCAGCACACAACTGAATGCGCTTAGCTTCAACTTCTTGCTGTTTTGCTTCAGCTTCCTTCTGTTCTAAGAAACTGATTCGGTCTAGAGCTAAGCCGACTTGAGTAGACAACTGGGAGCAAAAATCGACTTCATACTGCTGCCAATTCCGAGAATTTGAACACTGCTGCGTACACAGCAAACCTAATAGTTTATCACCGCTGACAATCGGGGTAATCACATTGGCTTTGATTTTTAATCGCTCATACAACTCAATGTGGCAACCCGTAAGATTGGCTTTGTAGATGTCATTGATGACAAACACGCGACCATTGCGGTATCGTTCTACCCCTGCGGGAGAGTCGGTGAAGTAGGTATCCGTGACGGTCATTTTTAAGCAGGAAGGCCAACCTGGAGCAATAGATTCCGCGACGATATCTCCACTCCAGTCTGGATTGAAGCGATACAAAAACACCCGTTCTGCTTTGAGGATTTGTTGAGTTCCTTGAACGGCTTTCTCGAAAATTTCTTTGACATCTAACGATTCTCTAGCGCTGGTGGCAATATCGGCACACAACTGTAATCGCTTGGCTTCAACTTCTTGTTGTTTAGCTTCAACTTCCCGCTTTTGCAAATAGCCAATCCGATCTATGGCTAGCCCTAATTGAGTGGACACCTGGGTACAGAAATCGACTTCAGACTGCTGCCAAGTCCGAGGATTAGAACACTGCTGCGTACACATCAAGCCGAGTAGTTTGTCTCCGCTAATCAGCGGGGTAATTACATTGGCTTTGATTTTTAATCGCTCATATAATTCAATGTGGCAAGGGGTGAGATTGGCTTTGTAGATGTCATCAATGACAAAAACGCGGCCCTTCCGATAGAGTTCTACTCCCACCTTGGAAGAGGTGAAGTAGGTATCAGCTACCTTGATTTTCATGCAGGTCGGCAATCCGGGCGCTACCGCTTCGGCAACAACATAGCCACTCCAGTCAGGATTGAAGCGATAGATGAATACTCGTTCTGCATTCAGGATTTGTTGCGTGCCTTGAACTGCTTTCTTGAATACTTCGTGAATATCAAGAGATTCTCTGGCACTGGTAGCAATATCGGCACACAGTTGTAATCGCTTGCCTTCAACTTCTTGCTTGCTTAATAAGTCTTTAACTCGTGCCACCAAGTTATTGAAGCTGACAGCTAGAGTTTGGGTTTCAGTAGTCCCGCGAGGTTCAACGTAGGCATCCAAATTTCCAGCAGCAACCTGCTCTGATGTACCCGTCAATTCTTTCAAAGGAGCAGACCAGCGACGTGCTAAACTCACCACAATGCCTGCACCTACGGCTCCCAAGGAAAGAAAAATTAGGACAAAAATTAGTCCATGCTCATTTCCAGCCGCAGCAATTTCCGAAAGTTCAATTGAGGTGACACTGACCAAATCGATGCCAGGAACTGCGGCAAGGCTATACTTTCTGCCGTCCCGATCGAATGAAGTACTCAGAACTAATTGTCCCTCTTGGCGAACGTAAGGGACAATGGTAAGTCCCTGGAGTTGACCTGTAGTGGCAACGTAGCTTGGTTTTTTCCCAAGGGGAGCGTTTTCCCCAAAATTAGCCTTTTGTACTTCTAGTTCGGCTAACAGAGCGGTGGCTGTTTGTAAAACCGCATCGCCACCCAACACTTCTTTCTGCGCGATCGCTCCGTTAGATGTAATGGTACTAATAACGGCTTTGCTTGCCGGAGCCAAAATCTGAATTTTTTCAGTGTTACTCAGTCCCACATGCTCCAACGGCACCGCTAGTTCGTCAAAGTTAGCAGCACGCGCAACATCAATAGTTAAGGAATTTTCTGTCAAAGACGACGAAATCAAAGCATCCTTGACCTTTACGCCAGCCAAGTTGGAGGATAGCAGCGCGTCATTCCATAATTTCGTCTCGGTGCGCCCAGATGCTTGATAATTCGTCATCCCCCAGCTCACGATACCTGCGATCGCTAGCGGTGCTAGTACCACAGGTAAGATTGTCCTCAACAATTGGCTGCGGAGCGTGGGACTTTTAGATAGATTCAGTTGTGGAGACGGCGGGTTAAGCTGGTCTTGCTCTGTTTGCTCTAGCTGCTCTTTTCCCTTGTTCTCTACCTTTTGCTCAAGATTTTGAGAGCCGTTTAAATCTTGTTGGTTCGGAATGAGCTTAAGAGGAGGGGGTTGATGGCTAACACCTGTCTTGCGACCCCGGAGACGACGCTTAATATTGGCTTTTGTTGTATCTGATTGAGGATCGGAAGGCGTCTTCATAGTTTAAACTTTGCTAAAGGTAGATGAGTGTGGCGAGTTGAGTTGATTAAGGGATACAGATAGAGGTTAAAAAATTGAAATTCCAGACCCAAAGAAAGACATCTGGATATTCAAACAGCCATTCAAACTTCTGGCTTAGGCATTCCAGCCATGATGGATTCTCCCTCTAGAACCACCAGTATTTCACCATTTGATTTCAGCCAATATCCCCGTAAAAATGGCACCAATTCCGGGGTGACAGATGATTGTGGAGGAGATTGAATTAAATCTGGATCGCAGCTTTCGATGTCTTCGACTCGATTCACTACCAATCCCAGCATCTTTTTTCCTGTGATTTGGCTACCAGTTCGCTGTTTACCAAGGATTTGCTGTTCCCCATGAATCACAATGACTGTGTAGGTTGATCGGTTAATTGCCTGTAAGTATAAGGGAGTCAGCCCTACCAAATGACCGAGATCCGCAATCCATAAAATCTCACCGCGCCAGTTATAAACTCCCATCACCCAAGCTGGCATATGAGGAATGGGGACAATCTGACTAACTGGAATTGTCAGCACCTCTGTCATTTGGTGCATGGGGAATAGTGCGGTAATGTCAGGAAAAAGATGAAACCGCAAAAATTGCTCTCCCACGACTGCTTTATGTTCTGCGGTTGGGATTTCAAATTGTTGAATTAAAGCTTTGTTTCCAGACAAAAATTCAGATTCCATTGCTTGTCTCTTGACGGTGCTGACGAAGATTTTTCCTAACCTTTAATTAATTGATTAACAGTACGCAGTAGTTCCTCTTGATCGACTGGTTTTGGAATGTAGGCATCTGCTCCTTGTTTCATACCCCAAAATTTATCCATATCAGTGCTTTTGGTGGAACACATCACGACTGGAATTTTGCTGGTTTCTGCATCTGCTTTGAGTTCGCGGCAGAGTTCAAAGCCGCTACGACCGGGCAATACAACGTCTAAAATGATCACATCAGGTTTATGGCTACTGATTTTTTCTAAGGCTTCTTCTCCAGTATTGGCTGTTAAAACATTTAATCCACCTCGTCGCAAGCAGCTAGCAAAAGTTTCCCTTTCAGTTAGGGTATCTTCAACGATTAAAGCAGTATGCATTGTATTAAGGCTCCTAGGAAAAACAAAAATCAACTGACCACGAGGGAACTGTTTTTGAGGTGCTTGAGGTACTTGTTGGTTATCGCTAGCACCTTTTCTGCATCGACTGGTTTCCCCATGAAATCTGAAGCTCCGACAACCTTAGCTCGGACTCGGTCAATGATACCGTCATTTCCTGTCAAAATAATAATTGGGGTATCTCGGAAAGCAGAAACTTTACGCAATTGGGTACAAATTTCATAGCCGTTCGTATTGGGCATTACCAAGTCTAAAAAGATGATATGAGGTTTGCGGTTTAATAAAGTAGCGATCGCTCGCATCGAATCTGGTACTGCCAAAAATTGATACCCGGCTGACGTAAGAATCTTTTCCATATTTTTGCAAACCAACGGGCTATCATCCACACAAGCAATGAGTGGTTTTCGAGTTGCCGCTTGAGCGGGTGTTTTGCCTGAAGAAGTCGGAAGATTCTTAGCAGGTAATTCTGAAGAAGTCGGGGAAACCGGATTTGCTAAATCAGGAATATCATTTAACTCTACTAATCCAGTTTCAAGGTAAGGCAATAGAGATCGGGTTACTTCCGCAACATTGCGCTTAGTTTGAACCGCAATATCTCGTAAGGTTCTTTGCCCATCTAATAACAATGTCAGAGATTTATAAACGGTAGGCGAGGTTTTTTGTTGGAGTTGTTCTGGTTGCTTGATCGATGGCGCTCGATTGGGAAGCACATCAGAAATTTTAGCGATTTTCCAGGCTTGCCAAATTTCTTGAGTTTTCGCGATCGCTTGTTCGGCATCAATCAATAACAACTGGGGGGCTAAGGCATTTTCTTGCTTGATTTGTAATGCTTTTGGTACTTCTTGAGTAATGTCAAACAATAATTCAAGAACAATGCCTTGAATTATTTTTACAACTTGTTCGCGGGTAATTTTTTGCTGCTTCAGCCATAAACATAACAAATAATATTCTCGACAGTTTTTGCTAAGATCGGAAGAAGTTTCAGAAATATCAGTTTGTAAACTAAGTTGATTCGGACTAACATTAGAACAATTTATTCCTAAATGTCTTTGCCACCTTCTAACCGGATGAGTTCCTCCAGTTGCGTACAAAATCCGACCCAGGTAGAAGTAAAGAATCCACTCTCGCCCCAAAGTACCTTTCAGGAACAGCCGCCCACTAAAGCGAGCTTCCTTCAAAGTAGTCAGCTTGCTAGCAAAAGCAGTAATCGTCATAGGTTGGGCGGTCATAATTCTTGATTCCTTCTTGCAAAGTTCGCTTGACTTTAGCGAAAACCAGAGTTTACATTTATAAATATTTCTGATAAAAAAGCCTATTAATTTAATTAATAGCACTATATAGAAATAACAAGTCTCAGTAATTTCACTGAAATATTTTTAGAATTTTAGGCGTTCCGTAAATTTACGAAACCCCCCTATTTTAATAATTTTTATTAAGATACGAGCAAACAATTTGATTTCGCTTTGATAATAGTAAATTGAGTCTTAGTTGAGTAAAAATTAAGATAGTTTATTGAGCATAAAACGGAATAAAAAATCCCCCAGGTTGATGCAACTTGGGGGATTTGATCCAAAAGCAGCCTGCTATTGGGTATTAGGAATTAGCCTGCCGCAGGGATAAGTTGCTACAGGTTGTTCAGAAGCATTTTCGACAACAGCGGCAGGAATTTCATCGGAAGGCTGGGTTTTTGCTGCTTGATAGTCCGTCCGCAATTTTGAGAACATCTCTTCTCGACGATCGTACAAGCGCTTCAGGGGGCGGGGCTGACATTGGTTCATCACGTAGGCGGCGATGAGAGGCAGGGCAATTGTGCTGTCGGTGTAACAGACAATGGTGCTAGGTAACTCTTCGGGGTCAATCTTGCCCCAGCTAACGGCTTCGCTGGGTGTTGCACCAGAGAGTCCGCCGGTATCAGGGCGCGCATCGGTGACTTGTACGAAGTAATCGTGACCTCGTTCCTCTAATCCCAACACTTCGTGAAGTTGCGGTTGAGTTTGCAGCAGGAAGTTTTTGGGACTACCACCGCCAATAATCACGGCGGCGCTTTTGCCTTCTACGTCTGGGTTGCCGGTTTCACGAGCGCAGTAGGCGATCGCAGCTGTCTCATTCACATCAATGGCTGGATCTAGCACTAAGTTTGAGCCTTCTAGGGACAATGCTGCTACGTTCATCCCAATCGAACTATCCCCCGGCGAAGAAGTATAAATAGGCACACCACATTCATAAGCTGTCGCCAATAAGCAGGAATTTTTCACTCCTAACTGCTTTTCCACTTCCCGAACATACTTTCCAAGCAGGTAGTGAAATTCAGCAGTTCCCATCCGCTTTTGGAACGGTTCTGCTTGCAAAATCTTTCGGATGAAGGCATCAGTTTCCAGCAGCACATCGTAGCCAAAGATAATGTCATAAATGCGAATGGTGCCTTCTTCGCGCAGTTTCACATCATCTGCAAACGGATTCCCTGCGTAAAGGTCGAAACCCAGCCCGAAATGCATATCGTGGTAAAGATTGGCACCCGTGCTGATCATCCAGTCAATAAAACCGTGGCGAATCAGGGGAGCCAAAATTCCCACACCCATCCCAGCGGGGGTCATCGCGCCTGATAGACTGACTCCGACGGTGACGCCCTCACGCATGACCTCTCGGCTGAGCAAGTGACACATTTCCCGCAGACGCGCTGAGTTGTAGGCGCTGAAGTAACCATCAATTAGATCGACAACATTAATTGCTGTCGGCATGGGGGCGGGTGCGATTTTGTTACCGGGCAGTTGTGACATTTTTTACTTTTAAAAGAATGAACCGCATTGTCAACTATAACCAGCAAAAGCGAGTCAGAAACCCAACTGGAGCAGGAAAAATATAAGTGTGGGGAAAAGATAAATGAGAGCGAGAGCGATCGCACTCGTTGCATCCTCACGCAGATAATTTTGTCGGGTAAGCAGCGATCGCGATCGCGCCATCCTTTATCTGATTGAATTCTACTCAGTATCGGTGGGGTCTTTTTGCCCTTACAGCACTTAGGATTTTTTCAGGCGAGCGCTACCTTGTCTTAAATAATTTCTTTTATCGCAGCCGAGTAAGAATTATAGGCAGTATCCCCAAAGCAAACGAAAATCGCCTGCTCTATCGAGGTAGTGCGCTCCAAAAACTTCTTCACTTCAGTTACAGCAATTCTAGTGGCGCGTTCTATCGGGAACCCATAGACACCCGTGCTAATAGCTGGGAAAGCAATGCTGCGTATCTCGTATTGCTCCGCCAAAGCCAGAGAATTGCGATAACATCTAGCTAGCAGCTCATCTTCCTGGCGATCGCCCCCTCGCCAAATTGGGCCAACTGTGTGAATTACCCACTTGGCGGGGAGATTGTAACCTTTTGTAATCTTTGCTTCACCAGTGGCACAGCCCTTCAACTGGCGACATTCTGACAACAATTCTGGTCCAGCGGCGCGGTGAATCGCCCCATCGACGCCGCCACCACCGAGTAAGGAGGTATTCGCTGCGTTGACGATCCCATCTACCTTTTGCTGAGTTATATCGCCTTGAACGATTGCAATTTTGCCTAAAATCATGGGATTTTTTTCCTTAGCACAAAAAACTGGCCAAGACCGGCTGAGTCATAATTGCCATCATAGGGGTGTTGCAAAGCTCCCTGCGGGGATCGCAAAAGCGCTCGCCACAATTCGATAAATCTCAAATTTTTGTAAACTGGAAAAAGGTCATTCTCATGGCTTTAATCCAGAGAAGGATTTTGTCTCAGTCCAGTCAATATGACAAGATGGCAAGCAATCTTTCCTCTCGCAATCCAGTTAGAGTTCAATCAGCATCTCAGAGTCAGCACCATAATCATTGGTCTAATTTTGAGGAAATGTTGCAACGGCTTCATGCAGAAGGTTTGTACATTCATCCCGATCATCTGGCAGAATTTCTGCTGGCGCATGGTATCCCTGTCAACCTCCGCTATGTACCCGAACATTTGAAGAGTAAAGCGGTTTTCATTAACGAGAACTACCAGGGCGATATGGCTCATTTAGTTGAAGAACCCGATGCTACTTCCAGCCAGTTTCCGTGGTTGAATTAAGACCAGATAATCGCTAATGGCTAATCGCTCGTAGCTAATTGTTAATAGTTATGGGCGATTAGCGATCGGCGCTCAATTAGAGATGTAAAATCAAAACTTTGATTTTTCCTCAGCAAGGGGAGAGATTTAATTTAGCAGTTTATTTATATCTATTTACAGATAATAGTTGTGCTACAAATTGCACATAGTTTTAAATTCGTTCACATAGGCAGGGCAACACGCACAATGGTTTTTTGAGTGGGAATACTCTCAATTGATAATTCGCCAGCGTGTAGTTCGGCTAGGCGTTTAGCAATGAGCAAGCCCAAACCAGAGCCTTGCTGTGAAGCGAGTTTGCGCTCAAATCGCATATAGGCTCCAATTGTCGCAATTTGCTCTGGTGTCATCCCCTGTCCGAAGTTGCTCACGGACAGTACAAAAGTGCTATTTTTACATCGAGTGGCAACGCGAATTGCGGTGTTGGGAGACGAAAATTTACAGGCATTATCGATTAGTTCTTCCACAATTTTTCGCAATTTTGGCTCTGAAATTAAGACGGCAGCTTCTTGGAGGTCTAATTCCAAATCCATTTCCCGGCAAACTTGCTTGGCTTTTTTAATCGCCGCTTCTGCGATCGCGCTCTTCGCTGAATCAGTTCGGCTGTTTTGTCTAAGATCCGCTATCTGAAGCGGATCGGTTCCGATTAGCTCTAATTGAGCGAAGAGTAAAAAATTCTGGACTAACTTAGATAAACGTTCCGCAGAGGTACGAATATCGACTGCCATTTCTAGAATTTCTTGCGGTTCTAGGGAGTCGGCTTCATCAATTAACATTTGCGAACAACACAAAATGCCATTGAGGGGAGTATGGAGTTCGTGAGGGAGGGAGAAAGAGATATTGCTGCGTAAATCATCGAGTTTTTTTTGCGAATGTCGCTCAATCGCCGCCTGTTTTTCCATCCTCGCTGCGATCGCTCCCAGTAATTCCGCTCTCGTAAATGGCTTGGTGAGGTAGTCGTCTGCACCCAATTCCATCCCTTGACGCCAATCTGTTTTTGCTGCTTTGGCAGTGAGAAAGATAAAGGGAATCGTTGCCGTGACAGGGTTAGAGCGAAGTGCCTTCAGAACGCCATAACCGTCGAGTTCCGGCATTAGCGCATCGGAGAGAATTAAATCGGGGATTTCTGCTTGAGCTAACTGCAACCCTATTTGACCATTTTCGGCTGCAATAGCGTCAAATCCCTCTGCTTCTAACAACTCCAGAATGTTCTCTCTGATAGATATTTCATCTTCAATTACCAGAATCTTTGCCATATCAGCGATCGCCTAGCAGGTAAGCAATTAAAAATTAAAAATGTCAGCTCCCAGGACTGCAAACAAGATGTTCGCTAGGATTGTCCAAATTCAATGCACAACAACCGAGCAGCTTTAATAAGGTTTGAGTATGTTCGGGGCACTTTCTTCTATACACCCAAACTTTCCTTTTAAATAAAGACTTTAGACTTTATCTTGCAAGAAAGCTTACCTTAGCACGGGCGGGTAGACCTTGCCTCTACAGCACTCTTCAGGGGTAGTCTTACTTTAAATTTAGTGCCCACACCCACTTTACTCTTAACGGTAATCTCACCCCCGTGAAGATCCACACACTTCTTAACGATTGCTAATCCTAAACCAGTTCCAGGGATGTTGCCGACATTCGCGGATCGATGAAATGCTTCAAATAAGCACTGACGCTCTTGCAGAGGAATCCCAATTCCTTTGTCTTCAATTTGGAAGACGATTGCATCTTTTTGTTGGGTAATTTCAAATCTGACTGGACTCCCTTCAGGCGAATATTTTATCGCGTTTGAAAGGAGATTGCTAAGAATATGTCGCAGCAATTTTTCATCTAGACTAAAGGAGGTATATTTGCAATGATTAATCAAGTTAATTGCACGGGAATTGCCCTCATTCAGTTGCAATTCTTTCACTAATTCAATACAAAATTCTTCCAGATGCAGCGGTTCAGGTTTGAAGTCCGACTGTCCGGCTTCGGCTTTACCAATGATTAATACATCATCAAGCAGTCCAATCATGTGCTTAACAGCGATTTGAATGCGATGCAGGTGGATGAGTTTTTTCTCTTCAGACCAATTGTTACTGTAATGTTCCAATAATTCGGCAGAAGAGAGGATCGTACTCAGGGGAGTGCGGAATTCGTGGGAAGTCATGGAGATAAAGCGGGATTTTAGGTCGCCGAGTTCTTTTTCTCGCTCAAGCGATGCTCGCAGTTCTTCTTCTAATTGCTTTCGTTTGGTAATATCAATTCCTACTGTGACAGCCGCTTGATCTTGGTTGTATTTCTGCGCCACCATAAGATAATTTTTGATATTGCCGTCAACTTCTGCGGTCACTTCCTGAGAGGTTGTTTTCGTCGGGGAAGCAAAGAATTGCTCCACAAATTCACTAAAGTTGGGGCTACTGTCAAAACAGCTAAGTTCCTGACCGACAAATTCCTCTGAAGACAAGTTAAAGGATGCAGCTAAATGCTGGTTGACGCCCAGGTATTGTAAATCCGAGCTAATCCAGGAGACAAATCCAGGCACGGCATCTAAGACGGCTAAAAGTTGGTTTTTTGCCTGTTGCAGCGCCAATCCCATTTGCTTATATGCTGCCATTGTAATTTCATGCACCTCTGACTGAGCCAGCAGAAGTTGATGCACGTCTAACAATTTATAAATTCCGGGTGCTGTTTGTACGATGATCGGTTCATAGATCAATTCAGGCGCTCGCTTCAAAGACTCCCGCACCGCTGCGGTAATGGAAGTATAACTGGGAAAAACTAGAATTTCGGTATGGTTGAATTGATAGAGCGATCGCAAACTTCGTTTCGACAGTAACTCCAAGCTGTAACGACGGCTCAGATATTCAAAAAAACGCCTGCGACTGATCATCCCGACTAGTTGGTTTTTATCCATGAGGATTAAACCCGGTAGTAGCGGTTTTTCCTCGAAAAGCCTGAGAACCTCTGCGGCTGTGTGGTTGTATTCAATGCAAGCCTCAGACAGGGTTAATCCCTGCAATGTAGACTCCAAATTCAGATTAAGTTGCTCTGCACCTTGTTCAGAAGAGATTGATAAGGTTAAAGACATAAATCTTAAAAGAAGGTAAGTAAATTTATACTGAAATCAGTGTTGCTGAATCTATAGGCAAAATGGAAGGGGGGTTATGCCCTCTGTCTTGAAGTGATGACTGGGAGCGCTTCCCTGCAATTAGAAGGAATTGCCGATGGCTTATCCTGATGCATATCCCTTTGGGGCTATTTTAATAGGTGTGAAAGTTTTTTCTAGGCAGACTTGATGACAACTCCTACCCCGACTGATTTAAATAAAAATTTAGAATCTGCTGACTTACTGGAGACAGAAACATCATCACTAACTCCAGAACAATACCAGCGCAAGATGCAGCGGCGCAAGGAAGTTCAAGAGCAGCGGGTGGCAAAGGCATCTCAGGAGAAAGGCTTAATTATTGTTAATACAGGCAATGGCAAGGGAAAAACCACTGCTGCTTTGGGAATGGTAATGCGATCGCTTGGTCACGGCTATCGAGTCGGGATCGTACAATTCATTAAAGGAGCCTGGGAACCCGCTGAGAAAGCTGTCCTCGGTCGCTGGGAAGGTCAGCTAGAGTTCCACGCGATGGGAGAAGGCTTCACTTGGGAAACTCAAGACCAACAGCGAGATATCCAGAAAGCGCATCAGGCTTGGGAAACTGGACTCAGCTTTATCCGCAATCCTGAATTTAAGCTAGTGCTGTTGGATGAAATCAACGTAGCTTTAAAACTCGGCTATTTGAGCGTTGAGGAAGTGCTAGCTGGGTTGGAGGAAAAGCCTGCGGATTCTCACGTTATTCTCACCGGCAGAGGTGCCCCAGCAGCCCTAATTGAACGAGCCGACTTGGTAACGGAAATGACCCTCGTTAAGCATCCGTTCCGGGAACAGGGCGTCAAAGCGCAGCCAGGAATCGAGTTTTGAAGTTCAAAAAATAAAGAAACCCGTTTTCTTCAAGAAAACGGGTTTTTGGAGGAGCTAATTGTTTTTCTGGTGATTAGTCATGGGTTAGTAGCAACAAACTACTGACAACTACCTTGATTTGCACAGCCAAAGCTTACTTCTAGTTAGAAGTTAACTTTACAAGCGTTCAAGATTTGCTGGTCGTTAGCGCTAATTTTGTTAATTGGGTGATAGCCCTGGAGCCGTAAACTATCTTCAATGGGCAACCGACTATCGGCAGAGGCGACTGGGGGGGCTTCGCTGAGGGCAATTGAGTGAGAATATGTTGTACTGTCGTAGGGATCTTGAACGGTTAGATTGATTTGCTGTGCCCCAACCTTGCCGGAAAAACAACTATATTCTGAGGAAGGCATATAAAATGCACCCCTTACCTTTCCCTGACGCGCCTCAAATACTATATATTCTTGACCAATCTCTTCTGTCTTTTGGGAGCTACCATACAAATAAATACCGTCAGCCACTGAAGTGTTTGATGCTGGCATTTGTGCAAGGGAAACGGAATTTGTGCCAACGATTCCCGTCTTACTGAAGGATGTTGGTGCTTGCAATGCAACTGTGCTGGTTGCGAAGCTCATCGTTAGAAGTAATCCTAGGGCAGGTACTTCAAGCGGAAGCCGAGACATAAATTGCTGATAAAACTTGTTAAGCACCGTTTTTTCCCCCCTAGCAATTACGAGCAGACACCCTCAAGCATCTAATTACAAAGTACCTAATTCCTTAGGTGTAAAGCTTCACCCATTTGAATGAACCGTAGGTCATCCGAAAGGAGTTTTTTTTGTTAAGACAAGCAACGCATTCATCTTTGATTCCCGGTTATTAAATTGCCTTCTAAAATCAAAATGCGTATTTATACTCACTTTATTCACCCGTTTTATGAGCTTTCCCAAATCGGGTCAGTGTGGGCTTGTCTGTAGTACTTGTTCCTTAACTGTGGATGACTTCACTGGCACCCGTTCGAGTTCCCGAACGGCTTTACGAAACTTTACAAAAATATAAAAAAAGAGCAGTAACAGATTTTAGATGTCTACAAAAAACTTCAACAGGTAGACACAGCTAAAAGCGGGGATTGAAATGACTGAAAAACCCGCCCTTACTTAGCTGTAAGGACGGGTTTTAGGAGCGATCGCTATAGGATGATCTGGGAGGCAGGAGCATAGCGGGTCAATCCCGCCTCTACAATTAACTAGCAGCGATATACTCGCGGACATTCGCCTTACCCTTGCGTAGATGGGCGAGGGCTTGGTGTTCTAGCTGGCGTACCCGTTCGCGGCTGAGGCTTAGGCGTTCGCCGACTTTTGCTAGAGATAGCTCGTTACCATCTTCCAAGCCAAAGCGCAGAGTTAGCACTTCCCGCTGCTGTGGGGTTAGTTCTGCCAGAAGATCGTCCAGGTCTTGCCGCAGCGACTCCTGAGTCATATAATGGTCAGGGGTTGGCCCTTCGTCTTCCAGAAGGTCTTGCAGTTCGGTATCCTGGTTATCGCCAACGCGCACATCCAGAGAAATTGGTTGACGGGCGATATTCAAGTACTCGCGGATCAACGCGGGTTCTAAGTCCAGCGCCTTAGCGATTTCACCGGGGGTAGCACTGCGACCAAGCGTCTGAGCTAGTTCCCGTTGCACCCGCTTAATTTTATTAAGCTTTTCGGTGATGTGGATGGGCAAACGAATCGCACGGGCTTGTTGAGCGATCGCGCGAGTAATCGCTTGGCGAATCCACCAGTAGGCGTAGGTCGAAAACTTGTAACCGCGCATCGGGTCAAATTTCTCGACGCCGCGTTCCAAGCCGAGAGTACCTTCCTGAATCAAATCCAGGAATTCCATGTTACGCTTCTGGTACTTCTTCGCGATCGCGACCACTAGACGCAAGTTAGCTTCTATCATCTTGCGCTTTGCCCGCGTTCCCAGTTTGATTATCCGGTCAAGTTCGGGTTCACTCAAGCTAACATGGTCTGCCCACTCTTGATGAGTTGGTTCTCGCTGCAATGTCTCAGCCAAGGTCTCCTTCGCCTCCAGCAGCGCCATCATTTGCTGCACCTGCTTGCCGAAGACAATCTCTTGTTCGTGGGTCAGCAGGGGCACGCGCCCAATCTCATGCAGATAGGTGCGAACCATATCAGCCGTAAACGTGGGTTGTTTAGTCGTCTTTTTTAGGGTGTTGGCAGTGGGCATGAGTGAGTGGTGACTCCGTAAACAAGCAACAATTCTGTAGCAGGGGTTGACCTTAGCGGGAGATTGCCAGCTCTTACAATGAGAGTAGCTAGGTCAATTAGTGGAACACATCCTGCAAAAGTTGTAAAGATCGCCTACCCAATTGAATAGGCAAACATAACACACAAAAAGCTAATCGTCAAACCTTTCGGCTGGGGGATGCCTTAAAGAGCTGGTATCGACCCCCATTTAGCCACTCCTGATAGGTAATAAAGGCTAAAAAGTCAAAGTCGGTATGAGTTTGTTTTACATTTCTATCGTATCACTAATGATAGACGACGCTCCAGGTTGAAAGGTTCATCCGATTGGGTTAAACTTGCTGCTCTGGCAAATTCCTGTTAACCCTTGAGTACCACCCGGAAAATCATTAGCTAAAAGCGTCCTATCTGTGTCCTATATATATAATCATCCACGGAAAACCCTTCAACGGGTACTCTAGTCGTTGTGGGATAACCGAACTATTTTTGCCTAGAAGTCCGTAGTCAATAGTCCAATGACTATTGACTACGGATTAAAAACCACGATCAAAAACCAATATCAGCTTTAGCGGCTTCAGCCGCAGCGAACACTTCATCGTCTGGCATCTCTTCCCAGCAAGTATCGCCAATTTCTCTGTAGAACGTTTCATCGTAAGGGCGAGTCCTTACCACGACGGGCATCGGAACCGCGTGACCCAAAATTAAGGCTTGTTGCTTAGAATCCAGCTTTGCCAGAACGGAACGCAGACTCATGCCGCCAGAGACGCCAGTAAAAATGGCGTCGATGTCTTTGTCATCGTTTAGCAAAGCAGTGATGCGGGTGCCAATCTGGGACATCACCTCATTATCAATTCCAGAGGGACGCTGATCTACCACCAGAAGGGTGACAAAGTATTTTCGCATCTCGCGGGCAATCGTACCAAAAATGGTACTTTGCACGATGGCGGAGTCAAGGAAGCGGTGGGCTTCTTCTATCGTAATGACTAGCTGCTGAGGACGATCGATCGGGTTCTTGGTCTGCAAAAACAATTCAGACTTGCTTACATAAGCTTTGTGAATGCGGCGGGTGATCATATTCGTCACCAGCATATAGGAGAGCATATCTGACTGAGAACCAAACTCAATCACCACGTGCTGACCTGCATCAAGGCATTGCAAAATTTGATTAACGTAGTTGTGGGGACAGGCAGTTCGCAGATATTTGAGATTTTCCAGGCGCATCAGCTTGCGCTGCAACGCCATAATTGAACCCTTATGACCCTTCTTCTCCTCGCAGAACAGCTGGATTTCCTCGTTGGTCATATTCAACAGTTGGACAATCCAGGAGTTGCCAAACTCGGCGTGCAGAATATTGGCATTGTCCAAAGCTGCTTCAGAAAGACCTAACTCATTCCGCACCAGCATGATGTCTTGGACTTCGATTTGGTCGTAGCTGAGGTACAGTTCCTGAGAGTCACGCACCCCCCGCCGCTTGGTAGATTGGGGGTCAAGGGTGTAAATTTGCACCTGTCCTGGGAATAGCTGCCGCAAGCCTTTGACAGTGCTGAAGTGTTTGCCTTCGCGGACGGCTTCCCAGCCATATTCCGAGTGCATATCAAAAATTAAATTGACCGCTGCCTGCCTGCGGATGATGCCAGATAAGAGTAAGCGGGTGAGAAAGGATTTGCCGGTGCCAGATTTCCCGAAAACGCCGTTGCTGCGTTCCACGAATCGGTGTAAATCCAGACATACGGGCACATCCATATCCAAAGGTTGACCGATGGCGAAGTTGCACCGAGTGGGGTCATCTTCCCAACCAAAGACGGCGCGGAAATCGCGTTCCGTCGCATCATAAACCTGGCTGAAGTGGCTGGGAATTGTCTTAACAGGCATCAACTCCATCTCAGTATCAGCGCTACTTTGCAGCTGAAAGGATGCGAGAGTTCCTCCGTTGGATTTGCCGTTGGAGTTAGGATTTTCGGCACCCACCACATAAGCGCCTACTGACTTTGTTGCTTCTCGTGTCAGCATTAACATCGGCGTCAGATTGATGGTGCCATAGGTGCCACTCCCTGCTAAAACCGCTTGCAAAAAAGTGTCCTCTGGACTGGGAGGATTGGCGACAATTCGCTGACTGGAGGTGCCTAGGGAAACGTCTGTGAGCATACAGAAGAAATCTGAACGGGCACCTTTGACTACCAGAAATTTGCCAACCCGCATATCCTCAACAGAAATATCGGGATGCAGTCTTACTTCTAGTCCCTGACTGAGGGAACCTTGAATTACCGACCCTAATGGCATTTCCATAATCGCTTCTGGAGTCTTTTTAGTGTTGCTTCAGAACCCTTAGGCATCCAAAGTTTACCCTAATTCTCGGAGCCTAGCTATTCACTCAATTTTAGATTTTGGATTTTTAAACCAATCCAAAATCTAAAATCTAAAATGGATTGCCTAATCTATCTCAATTGATGTCGGCGTTGATCCTGTAGCTCCGGCGGTTGTGTTGGCACTTAGGGGTTTGCGATAATCGGCATAAAGGCGATCGCGCCAGTTGAAAAATGTCTCGTAGGCGCTACGGTCAGCCAAACCAGGGATTCCTTTGCCTCTAAGGGTTTCGGGAAGGTCAAGATAGGGGCCAGAGGGAAATTTAATCAGCATACTCAGTCCAGCGACGGCAAAATCTGCCAAGGTTGGATAATCGCCGACTAAGTAAGGGCTTTCCAATAGTAGCAGGGATAGGCTCTCTAGGTCTTGCTGAAGATCCTCTGTCGCCGCTTGTACGGCATCGGGGCCGTATCCGACGCCAAGACCCAGGAGATTCAGCACTTCACCAGGCAGTGCCCCCACGAGAGTCTTGAGAGCATCTGGCGTGTTGCTCGGTAAAATCGAGGTGCGGAAGTTCTGATTTTGGCTGAGTGCCCCAAATAACACCTTACGACTTTTGGAACCAATAGATTCATCTGCCCAGGCTTCAATCAGTAAGCACAGTCCCTTTTGTTTCGGGTCAACGGGGATTAGGGGTCGGTCGGGATATTGCTTATCGAGGTACTTAGCGATCGCTGTCGAATCAGCAATTACTGTATTGCCATCCTTCAGGACGGGTACCTGTCGTTGACCAGACATCCGGAACAATTCTACCTGTCCCACTCCTGGTGTTACCTCAATTTTGCGGTAGGGCAGACCTTTATAATCCAGCAGCAGTCGCACTTTTTCGGAGTAGTGGGATAGCTCAAATTGGTACAACTCCAGCATTTTTTATCTCCTTCTATTTTTAAGTAACACTGTTAATCTAACGCTTTTAGCCTACTATTGTTATTATTTGCATCGGTGGAACTAAAAGCAAAAATTATTGTTTTTGGGCAGATGTACTTATTAAATTACTTATTTTTGCTTATAAAAAATACAGCTTGAAAAATTACAACTTTGCCAAATTAAAAGTTGAGTTCAAATGGCTTTATTTTTTTAATAAAAAATGAGCGAATCGGCTTTGTTAAATGCAGCCAAATAACGACGGCTGTAACACAAAATAGAGCCAATAAAAATACCCCAGGCTAAGCTGGGGTGCTTTCTAAATGCTAGATGGTAATAAAAGGGAACCCTTAATTAAGCTCTCTGGCGAGTTAACAAGCCCCACAGGAATAGCAGAACCATTGCGCCTAGAACAGCAAAAGCAATACTCGGTACTGTCAACGCTCCGTAGGCTGCGCCTCCCGATGATCCCAGTAAAACTTGTCCTAAATAACCACCAACCAAGGCACCTAAAATACCTAATACCATTGTGGCGAGGATACCGCCGCCTTGATGACCGGGATAAATAGCTTTAGCAATCGCACCTGCAATCAGACCTAAAACAATCCAAGCAATAATTCCCATTTTTTTGCTCCGTTCTTATTAATGTTTTTTGTTGATGTTGTTATCTTTTTGTTGTTATTAGAATAACAAGCTGGCTTAATTGTCCACCTCTATCAGAGGGTATAATCAAAAGGCATAGATAATGAAGCTATTGCTTAAGTTTGTTTATATATAAAGAAGTAGTATTTCCAGTTAATTAACTGGATTGCAATAAATTTTGGCTGACTGAGGGCGGTTGAAGCCAGAAACGGCAATCATGACTCAACTCGCCCAGTGGAGAGGGCGGTGCTAGCCTCAGCAAAGCGGAGAACAAAGCTCTATTTAGTCAGACGCGCGAACTTTTTACTCCCCTAACAGAAAGTAGGCAGGAGGGAGAAAAGCCGGAATCGCTCCGAGACAGGAATGGTTTCTGCCTAGATGAGCGTAGGTAAACGTAGGCGCGATCGCAACAAAATTCTCCTTTTAGTCTGAAGAGCGTACCAGCCGCCTTGCAACCTCTAACTCTTAACAAGCCGCCACGAAGAAAGCTAACGCTGATATTCTTAATAAGAAATAAGTTGCACCTTTTCGCCTATTTAGCTACTTAGATTGTTCAATCCCCCTGTGTTGTCCCGGTTTCCCCATCGGTTGGCAGAGGAACTCACACTTTAGGCAGAGGTAAACATATGTAACAAAATGTGAAGTTAACTAGGTCTAAGTTTTTAGGGAAACCCTTAGCAATGACCAATCAAAAACGCAACAGTTTGATTAAACAACTGGCTAGCCTGATGGGAGTTATCGGTGCTAGTACCCTTATGGGTCTGCCAGCTGGTGCCCAGGTGAATCCCAACCCTGAAATTCTTCAATCAGACGTTTTCAGCAAGCCGCCCTACAATCGCGATCGCAGCGCTCAGTCAACCCCAAGAACTGTACCATCCCCTACCGCTATCCCTAGCCAAGGCGCTCAGCCGAAGCCGTCTTCTACCGACCGGATGATGCAATCCCCCAGCAACAGCACTCAGCCCCCTGCTACAGAAGGGATGATGCAATCCCCCAGCAACAGCACTCAGCCCCCTGCCACAGAAGGGATGATGCCAGCCCCCGGCGAAGGTCCTGACCCGGCTGCTACACAAGGGACGATGCCTTCAAGTAGCAACTTGGTTGCGCTTGCTGCCCAAAATGGTTCATTCAAAATTCTGACTGCTGCTTTGGAAGCCGCAGGTTTGACCGAAACCCTGGAACAACAAGGACCGTTCACGGTTTTTGCACCGACTGATGCAGCATTTGCAGCTTTACCCGAAGGCACTGTCGAAAAGTTACTGCAACCAGAAAATAAAGCGATGCTGGTTCAGATTTTGACCTACCACGTCATTCCCGGCAAAGTGAGTTCTTCCCAGTTGAAATCTGGAGAAGTGACGACAGTTGAAGGCAGCCCAGTCACCGTTAAGGTTGGAAACGATGGCGTGATGGTGGGCAACGCCAATGTCTCTCAGGCTAACATCGAAGCCACTAATGGCATCATTCATGCGATTGACAAGGTGATTATGCCACCGATGCCGACCAAGTAGATGTGAAACAGAGTCATCGTTTGTAACGCTAACGTTTCAAAAGAATAAACACCGTTCCGAGAAAGCTTGGGGCGGTGTTTTTTATCTCTGGCTATGAATAATTTGGTACTGAGGAAATTCAGGATAAATTAGAATACAATCGACACAAACATGGAGCATTTTGCTTCATGGGCGCTGAGGAGTGGGGAAATGGAGCGTTTCAAGGATTTATTTCTGCAAGAAGGAGTCGCCTTAGAAGGTGACAGGAAAAAGGTAAAAAAAAGCCTTTTTTACTTTTTATTTTTTGCGTTTTACTTTTTGCTTCCCGTAACGGATTCGACTTCCGGTAAGATAGGGTTTGCTTTTTGTCAGCCAGCATCGGCTCAAGCAGCATACGGCAGCTATGTGGGTGTTGGTGCTACGGTGGGGATTAATGATAATGATTTTGGAGAAGGTCGCCAAATCGGTGGGGTGGTTGCTGTACGCTACAAACTCTTGCAAGCTCCCCTTTCCTTAAGGGCACAAGCGCTAATTGGGGCGAGTCCAGCGGTTGTGCCAACGATTTCCTATGATATCCCCCTCAACTGGCAAACAGATGTCTATGTGGGTGCAGGCGTTGCTTTTGGCAGTGGGAATCGGACACCTTCGCCGGTAGGGGATAAAACCAGTTTTGCGATTCAACCGGGGATTGATTACGTCGTTCCCAACAGCAATGCTGTTCTTTTTGGCAATGCGATTATTGCTTTTGATGCCTACCGCGATGGCGGCGGTACGGCTGTTTCAGTCCAGGGTGGTGTGGGTTTGAGATTTTAGGGATTGCCTGTGGCGAGACAGCGGAGTTGGAATCATTTGCGATCGCTCGTTTTAGATTTCTAGACGCCTGCGAATCTGCTGCACGATTACGTCTAGCGGCTCGGAAACATCCACCCAGAGGGCATTCTGTGGTTCCTCAAGGGTGTCAAACTGGCTTTGCAGGAGTGTTTTGGTCATAAAGTGACTTTGACGCTCCTCCAGCCGCTGCGCGATCGCCTCAAAACTCCCTTTGAGATAAACGAGGCGCATCTGTTGTGGATCTCGCCACAGCATCTGACGATAGGATTCTTTTAAGGCAGAACACGCTAGTACCCGATTCTTGCCTTCCTGTAGCCATTGGTCGATGGCGTGTTGCATGGCTTGCAACCACGGCATTCGGTCGGCATCGGTGAGGGGAATGCCACGGCTCATCTTTTCAATATTAGCGGTTGAGTGGAAGCAGTCGGCGTCGCTGAAGCCCCAGTTTAGTTCTTGTGCGAGTAGCTGGGCGACGGTAGATTTGCCGCTACCAGATACGCCCATGACGAGAATAATCACTTTTTTATTACTAATCCGTTTCAGTTATTTTAAAATGCGATCGCTTCCATAATCTTGTCGATTTTAAATAATTGAAATTAAGCGATCGCGCCCATTAAATCGCCACACATACATAAAGATATACTATTAAATAGTTACACGACTACGGAACGGTAATCATGACCCAGAAAACCCACAGACGAGTACCGCGTGGCAGCCGAATTTTTCCCGATCGCCCCCCGCTTTCTCCAGAAGAGATAGCAAAACGCAAGGCTGAGGATGAAGCATTTGGCAAGCGATGTCGGGAAATTTTTAACCAAGTTTACCCGGAATTAGTCGCGGAGCATTACGACTGGTTCATACATATTGAGCCAGAAAGCGGAGACTATTTCATTGACCCCGATGAAGAAGTCAGTTTCCAAAAAGCCAAGCAGAAGCACCCTACAGCAGTGCTGATGGCAATGCGCCTGAATGAAACCGGGACTTGCGGCAAAATATGATCCAAGGCTATTTTGGCGAGAAGGGCGAGCTATTTTTTGAGATTGACTTAATCGCGGATGATGGTTCATTAGTTACAGTGAATGCGTTGCTAGACACCGGATTCACTGACTGGTTGGTAATGGATATCCAAGATGTAGAGAGTTTGGGATGGTCATTTGTCAAGAAAGAGCAAATGCAGACAGCAAGGGGAGAGGCAACGTTTAATCTTTATCGAGGAACTGTTGTTATGGAGGGTAAAGAGTTTACTATTCCCGTTTTAGGGGGTGAAGAAATTACCGAGGTTTTACTGGGTTTACCCTGGCTAGAAAATCGGCGGTTAGTAGTAGATAGAAAAGCAGGTTTGCTGACGTTAGGAGAAGAGTAAGGAGAAAGCGATCGCCTTCCAAGCGCTTCATAAAAAACAACGGCGATTTCTCTAATCTTCCATCATCATTTCCCACAACCACCCGACAATATTTTCAACTAAATTCGGCTGATAACAGAGAAGAATTGCAGTGACAAGAAGCCATTTGCTAAAAGCAATACCGCTGCGATACGGCTAAATTTCGCGCTGTTTCCTTCTGTTGCCAAGAATACTAGAACGCCGTGGCGATCGCAGTGCCGTAAGCTCTATGCACAACTGCCATCAAATACTGAGTCAAAGTATACGCATCAACTCCTAACTCAGTCCGCTCCTCGGCTGCCAAAATTCCGGCTTGAGCGTGCCACCAAGCCGCACTTTGCACCATCTCTGCGATGGGTAACTCTTGCTGAGATGCCGTTGCGACCAATCCACCCATTAGCCCCGTTAGCACATCTCCACTACCGCCACGGGCTAAAGCGGGAGTGCTTTCGGGAACAATCCATACTGAGCCACCAGGATGGCAGATTGCAGTCCTTGCCCCCTTCAGGAGTACCACTGCCCCACTTTGCTGGGCTGCTTCCCGAACTGCACTTACCCGATCTTTCGTGGTATCGGGTGCATCTGGAAACAAACGCTTAAACTCACCTGTATGAGGGGTGAGAACAGTAGGTGCTTGTCGTTTAGAGAGAGTCGGTATCGGGTTTAATTGGGCGAGGATATTCAAGCCATCAGCATCTAAAACAATCGGCAAATCGCTTTCTAATACTTTTTCGACGACTGACGTGGCATCTTTTGTCAAACCGGGACCACAAGCGATCGCATTATACGAACTCAAATCAATTTCTTCTGGCAAAGATGCGATCGCACCTGTCTCTGTCTCCGGACAACCGATAATCAGCGCTTCTGGCAACTGAGCCACCAGCAAAGGTTTCAGCGATTCTGGCACCGCAATTGAGAGCATCCCGACACCACTTGCTCTCGCTCCCAAACCGGATAGAATCGCGCCTCCAGCATACTTGCGAGAACCGCAAATCAACAGCAAATGTCCTTGTTTGTACTTGTGAGTTACTGCGGGGCGAGGAATGGGAAGATGCGCGATCGCAACTGCCGATGTCACCCGCTGAATGTTGGGCGTCTCACCCAGTACCGCCGAGATATCCGCCACCGGGATACCAAAATCAATCAGTTCCGCTTTTCCAACAGATTCCAAGGCTCGATCTTGCAGAAACGCCAATTTCCACAAGCCCAAGCAAAACGTGTGAGTTGCACGAACCGCCGTTCCCAGAACTTCCCCAGTATCGGTATGCAAACCAGAAGGCAAATCGATACTAATGACTGGCTTAGACCACTGATTCAGTTGATGAATCGCAGAAAATATGGGTTCTGCGATCGCTCTTTCTAACCCAAACCCAAATAAACCATCAATAATTAGATCGCACCCTTGCAACGGCTCAATTTGCTCAACACAGGGAATGCCCAAACTCTCAGCATACTGGGCGTGTTGCGAAGTTAATTCCTTCAGCTTGGCAATCGGACAATAGATAACAACTTCATAACCCTGAAAATGCAACTCACGGGCGACTACCAACCCATCGCCCCCATTATGACCCGGTCCCACCAAAACGCCTACACGCAGTTTATTCTTACCTCCCCCCGTTGACCGGGGGAATAAGGGGGGCAAACAAGGATAAAGCGCTTGAACTCGACTAGCAATCAGACCCCCGACCTTTTCCATCAAAGCCGCCACTGGCATTCCAGCCGCAAAGATGCGCCCTTCAATCTCGCGCATCTGCTGGGCAGTCACCACGATTTGCTGAATCTTTTCCTGCCTCTGTTGCATCTGTGCCAATTTCAGTGCTGATTTCTGTGAGTTCTAAGTTTTATCTTACTCAGCATGAGCATGGGCAAAGTCTCCCCGCCCCTACAGCAGGGGCACGCTATTGACCAAAATAAACCACCCGCGCATCCATACCATTAGACCGAAGAAAGCGACTCCAGCGTTCTGCTTGTGACTGATTCTCAAAAGGGCCGACCGCAACGTGGGGTCCGCGTGGTACTTCTCTTTGAAACACCTCATCCTTGGGGAACCCCAGCCGGATCATGTGGGCAGCAATGTCAGGTAAATACTCCTGACTCCCTGGAATCACAACGAAATAGGTAACTTCCTCCACTTCTTCCCTACGGGTGACTGGACGAGAATCGAAATTCTCTGCATCAGCATCAAAATTCTCCTCAGAATAAGCGCTAATTTTCGCCCGAATGCCCCATTCTTCCAGATCCCGAATCCGCTGCTGGGCTTTAACTTCATCAGCAAATACTCCCGCTTGGATTACACCCCCGCCGTACCGCACAAAAGCTTCGGGTTCTATTTTTCGGACTTGGGCTAACAACAGCGGGCTATCCCCATTAATAAAAACCCCAAAGAGACGAGAATTCCGACGCACCGGGGGAGAATTCTCATCTCTACTTCTGCTGGGTGTCCTTCTGCTAGGTGTAATTGGTGGTGCCTGAAATTCAATCTCACGCCTGCCCGAAGGATTCGGTGAAATCGAGGGCAAAGTATCTTGAGGAAACGCTGGCGGAGTATTTGGTGATGTAGGTAAGCCAGGAAGCACATCAGGTGGTGTAGGGAGAGGTCTGGCTGCTGCTGGAATTGGGTGTGGAATGAGCAAATATCCACCCCAGAACAAGCACGAGGCAAGGGACAACAGCCAACAGGTTTTTCTTTCTCTGTTGCCATGAGTGAGTAAACGCTGCTGATTGCTCCTCATTTAAAATCAGCTCTCCTCGGCGATCTTCCAGGAATTGTGCGGACAAAATTTGTAGTCAATCTAGCATAATTAGTCATCAGTCCTTCATCATTAGTGATTAAAACGTTGGAATATTGTCAGGTTGGAACGTTTTAACCTGACAACGCCTACAGACAAAGGACTAATCACTCTAGACGAATGACGATTATCAAAGTGTTAGTCTAGAAAAGAAAAAACTGATAATTCAGTAATTCACTTTTTCGTTCTATGAATAAAGTCGTCGTCGGCCTCTCCGGTGGAGTTGATAGTTCCGTCGCAGCTGCCACCCTCCATCATCAAGGATATGAAGTTGTTGGTCTTACCCTCTGGCTAATGAAGGGTAAAGGTCAATGCTGTTCTGAGGGAATGGTCGATGCGGCTTCTCTTTGCGAACAGTTGAGCATTCCCCATCACATTGTTGATAGCCGGGATGTTTTTCAGGAAAATATTGTCGATTACCTAGTTGCCGGATACGAATCGGGGATTACTCCGTTGCCTTGTTCTCAGTGCAATAAGGCGGTGAAATTTGGCCCGATGCTGCGCTATGCCTCTGAAGAGTTGGGGATTGATAAAATTGCCACGGGTCATTATGCGCGGATCGGGTATGACGCAGAAACCGGACGTTATCAGCTACGTCGGGCTGTAGATTTATCTAAGGATCAGTCGTACTTTTTGTACGATTTGAGCCAAGAAATGCTAGCGGGATCGATGTTTCCGTTGGGAGAACTACACAAGACAGAAACTCGGCGTATCGCCGCAGAATTCGGCTTAAAAACCGCTGATAAGCCGGAAAGTATGGATTTGTGTTTGGTTGAATCCCACGGTTCCATGCAGACGTTTCTAGACAAGTACATTTCTCAGCAAACGGGTGACATTGTTGACCAGTCCGGGAAGGTGTTAGGTCAGCATACGGGTATTCATCACTACACCATTGGACAGCGGAAGGGAATTGGTGTTGCGGCGGCGGAACCGCTGTATGTGGTGGCGTTGGATGCGGTACGGAATCGAGTGATTGTAGGCGATCGCGCTAGCACTCATAAGCCTGAATGCACCGCAGCACGGTTAAACTGGGTTTCTATCCCAGAACCCACCAGTCCCATCCGCGCCGAAGTGCAAGTTCGCTATCGCTCAAAGGCAGTGCCAGTCACCGTAATTCCCTTGGAAGATTCGCGAATCAAGCTTGTCTTCGATGAACCTCAGTTCGGGATTACCCCTGGACAAGCTGCGGTTTTGTACGATGGAGATATCGTACTCGGCGGTGGCATTATTGAAAGGTTTGAGTAATTAAGAAACCAAAGGAGCGCCAAGATACGCAAAGGAAATTATACTTAGCGTACTCTACAAGAAATAGACAATTTATTTAGAGGCAAAGCTAAAATATTTTGCCTCTTTTTTATTGCTGTTCAATCAGCTAAAGAGGTGTTATTTTTGGGATAAATGTAAATCCAATTCAGAGAATTTCCTAGCTTAAAACTGCATAAGTGAAGCCATTAAAGATTCTAAAATTATTCAAACAGCACCAAAAAGTTATCCGAGGCATCTCTTGCAGCCGCAGAATAGAAGCTAATTATATTATCCTATCCGTGCCGTAATGTTATACATTTCCTGCATCGACTCTTGAAAACGGTTGAATTCAAAATTCTGTCCTGTTTCTAGGTAAAGCAAGATACTGTCTGGTACCTTTATATCCCTTCAAAAATGCCTATCTATGAGCTTTTGGAAAGAATAAAACCTAGACCTGGTATGTACTTGGGAAAGAAGTCTATTACCTTATTAAAGGCATTTATTTCCGGGTACTATTTTGCTAGACAAACAAATAATGTTGCTATTCTAGAAGAAATTCCTCCATTTGGAAAATTTCATGATTGGATTGCTAGATATTACAATTGGGAATCATCAACAGCAGGATGGAATAACATTATTTTGCAAGAACTTGGAGACGAAGCCAAAGCTCTAGATGTTTTTTTTTGAGCTACTCGAATTATTCAAACAACGATTGCCCATCTTAAAGCATCGTGTGTTTCTAAGTTCGCAACATACATCTACCAGAGTCGTGCGTCGGTATCGCTATGTAAATGGGGAAAAAATAGAGCTATCTCCACCTCAAGAAATTAGAATTGTGCAATACACACCTGACTCTGGTTTCTATCTCTTTCAAATATCGCAGGAGTGGGGAGCTTCCGAAGAAGGTTACTTTGAAACAGAGGAGTTAGCGATGGAACAAGTCTATAAAGAGTTTCAAGTTACCTGGGATGAATGGGAAGCGATCGCATAATGAGCGCAAACACGTTAGTTGAAAAATCGATTCTCTTTAACCCCAAGAGAAGGGAACTGGGGGGTTAGGTTTTTCACCGTCCGGTTCTATATATTGGTACGATGTTTTTTGCAGCTAAAATTAACAATTCGATATGAGTCAGCGTCCAGACGGCATAGCACCTCACGGCGGTCAGCTAATTAATCGCATCGCAACACCAGAACAACGACAAGTATTTCTCGATAAAGCCGACTTTCTGCCCAGAGTGCAACTCGACGAACGAGCAACATCGGATTTAGAGTTGATTGCCATTGGTGGATTTAGTCCGCTGACTGGCTTTATGGAACAGGCAGACTACGATCGCGTAGTGACTGAAATGCGGCTTGCCAATGGGCTACCGTGGGCAATTCCCGTCACGCTTTCGGTGGATGAGTCGGTTGCGGCGAATCTCAAAGAAGGCGGTTTGGTGCGTCTGGATGACCCGACTGGTAGATTTGTGGGTGTCATGGAACTCACACAAAAGTATCGCTACGACAAAACCCGCGAGGCGGTGAATGTTTATCGTACCCACGATGAAAAGCACCCAGGCGTTAAGGTTGTCTACAAACAAGGGGAAATAAATCTCGCGGGTTCAGTTTGGCTGTTGCAACGCGACTCTCATCCTTTATTCCCTAATTACCAGATCGATCCCGCTCAATCTCGCGCCATGTTCAAAGAAAGGGGATGGAAAACGATTGTCGGCTTCCAAACTCGCAACCCCATCCACCGGGCGCATGAATATATCCAAAAGTGCGCTTTAGAAACCGTAGATGGCTTGTTCTTGCATCCCTTAGTGGGAGTCACTAAAGATGATGACATCTCGGCAGAGATTCGGATGCGCTGCTACGAGATTATGCTGGAACACTACTACCCCCAAGACCGGGTAATTTTGGCAATTAATCCCGCTGCGATGCGCTACGCTGGCCCTAGAGAGGCAATTTTCCATGCCCTGCTTCGCAAGAATTACGGCTGTACGCACTTCATCGTTGGACGCGACCATGCGGGTGTCGGCGATTATTATGGAACTTACGATGCTCAGCACATTTTTGATGAGTTTGAGCCGGGTGAATTGGGCATCACGCCGATGAAGTTTGAACACGCCTTCTACTGCACGCGCACGCAGACAATGGCGACGACAAAGACGAGTCCCAGCACTCCCGCTGAACGCATTCATCTATCGGGAACGAAGGTGCGAGAAATGCTACGTCGGGGTGAATTGCCACCACCAGAGTTTTCTCGTCCAGAAGTTGCGGCAGAATTGGCAAGGGCGATGCAGGTGCCAGAGGAAGCAAGCAAATTTAAGATTGCAAGTTTCAAATTTGAAATTTGAGAGGGGATGCTGCTTAAATTTGAAAATTTGCCATTCTTTCTATTCTCTAAAGCCTAGCCCCTGATAGGCTGATCGAGTACTGGCTAATGGCTAATGGCTGATATGGGATTGAATCGGCGAAGTTTTCTGCAACGGGCGGGGTTGGCGCTAGCGGCGCTGGGCGTAAGCGAAACGGCCCTATCTCTACTGGGAGATCAAAGCTTTGCGGTGCCTCTGCTAGATCGCTATTATCAGGCGCTGGCACAACCGAGTGGGCGGAAGTTAGCGCTACTGGTAGGAATTAATCAGTATCCGCGTGGGACAGAGACGCGATCGCTTCCGTCTCTCCAAGGTTGTGTCACAGATGTAGAACTGCAACGGGAACTTTTGATTCATCGCTTTGGTTTTCACCCTAGCGATATTCTGACGCTGACAGATAGCCAAGCAACGCGGCAGAATATTGAAACTGCTTTTCTGGAGCATCTCACAGAGCAGGCGGCGGCGGGAGATGTTGTCTTGTTCCACTTCAGCGGCTGCGGTAGCCGCGTCAGAATCGGGGCTGAGGAGAATGGACTGAGGACTTTGGGTGCCGATAAATCTTCACTCAGTCCTGAGTCTACCCTTGGGGACGGGGAAAGGGTTGCGACTGCACAGCTAACGCCTACAGTCTTCAACACTCAAAATAGTTTGGTGCCAGTAGATGGGGTGCTGCTGACGAAAGGGGCACCGGCGAATGATTTGTTGGAAGAGACTCTGCTGTTGCTGTTGCGATCGCTTCCCACAGACCAAGTCACAACGGTACTGGATACCAGTTACACTGACGCCGATACTCTCCTCCACGGCAACTTGCGGATTCGTTCTGCCCGACAACCGCTAGCAGAGCAAGCGAGTGACGAGGAACTCGCTTTTCAGGAACAACTCCTGCTGCGTCTCAAATCTTCGCGGGAACAGCTCAACAAGCAGTATAAGCCCGGTCAGATGCCTGGAATCGTGCTGGCAGCGGCTGGTCCCAGTCAACTGGCGGCAGAGGCTCCTTGGGGCGGTTTCAGCGCTGGATTGTTCACCTATGCCCTGACGCAACATCTCTGGCAGGCGACTCCTCCCACTACGGTTCAAGTCAGTTTCAGTCGAGCGGCTGGGGTCGTTGAGCAGCTGGTGGGGAAAGAGCAACAGCCCCAGTTAAGCGGTCAAAGAAGTAACCAGCCTTCCTTGTTACCCTATCAGCCGGAAATTAGCATTGGCGCGGATGGCGTCGTTACAGCGGTGGAAGAGGGCGGTAAAACGGTACATCTGTGGCTAGCAGGATTACCTGCACCCGTTTTGGAATACTACGGAGTGAATTCTCAGCTGAGTGCTTCCCTACCCCTCTCGGAGGTTCAGACTCCAGACAGCAACGCGGCAGGTGAAGTTTCCTCAGTTCCAACTCAACTGCAACTACACATTCGTTCCAAAGAGGGTCTCACCGCCAAGGCGCGAGTTATCGGCAGCACAGACACTTCTAGCCTCTCTAGCCTCCAAGTGGGGCAACTGGTTCACGAATCCGTCCGGGTGTTGCCCAAAAATATAGGCTTGACGATTGCCTTAGACGCCGGACTGGAGCGAATTGAACGGGTGGATGCCACCAGTGCTTTTGCCAGCGTTCGCTCTGTATCATCCGTGGTAACGGCAGGAGAGCAACCCGCCGATTATTTGTTTGGCAAGGCGCAGACACCCGATTATCAGGGGGGATATGGGTTATTTTCTCTCGGTCGGGATTTGATTCCCAATACCGTTGGGGAATCGGGTGAGGCGGTGAAGGCGGCTGTGAATCGGTTAGTGCCCAAACTGAAAACGTTGCTGACAGCGAAATTATTGCGTCTGACGGTCAATGAAGGGTCTTCCCGCTTGGGAGTGGGAGCAACGTTGGAGATGATTTATCCCAATCAAAAGGTGCTGCTAAAACGAGAAACGCTGCGGATGACAGGGGACGCCATTGTGGATTCTAATTCTAGAAGCGAGTCATCGCGTCTTGACGACTCAAAAATTACTTCTGAGGGAGGCATCCCCACCATCCCCATCGGTAGCCGCATCCAGTACCGAGTCCAAAATTATAGCGATCACCCGATCTATTTGATGCTTATCGGCGTTGATAGCGGCGGTGCTGGTGTTGCTCTCTATCCGTTGCAATTTCCCCAAATCGGGGACAGTCCGGATGCGAAACCAACGGTCAAAGAGCTGGTTGTGGAGGCGGGTGCTACCCTGATCGTGCCACAACCTGCTGGCTCTTTTGAATTGACGATTCGCGGTCCTAGTGGGTTAGAAGAAACTCTTCTAATTTGCTCCTCGGCACCCTTTACCCAGACGATGGCGGCTGTAGCATCAATTCGCGGGTTGAAGGGAGAGGGAGTGGGCGAGTTGTTTAAGCCGCTGAATGTGGCGCAGGCGGTGCTGCAAGACTTGCATCAGGCGAGTACGTTAGGGAAGCGGCATGAAGGGGAAACCGAAGCGATCGCTTCAGTCCCTACCGAAACGATTGCTGTCTCTTCTGACTCCTACGCTCTAGATGTGAGAAGCTGGGCAACACTCAGCTTTATTTATCAGGTGGTTTAAAAGCGATCGCCCTACCTTTACATTTCAGATGTGCCGATGGGTTGGGACTGGGAAGGGGAAATTAGCGTTTTGAGTTTTAGAGACGCGATAAATCGCGTCTGAGTTTTGAGTGAGAAGAGCATTCTTTAATTCAAAATTCAAACCCCTGGCATTGAGCGAAGCCAAGGGTTATAACTCAAAAAGTCTTTACCCATTCCCCATTTCCAATCCTCTGCGACTAATCTGCAAATTAAATGCACATCGGCTGATAGTTTTGGCACGGATTGGGAATACTAAGACTGAAAGCTAACAGGATGAAAAATGAAAATTCCCAATCTGGTTGCGATCGCAAAGCTTGCGCTTCCTGCACTGGCGCTTTCTTCCCTGCTAGTATCTGCCGTTGCTACCACTGCCCAACCCCAGCCTAATTCATCTCCAACCCTGTCAAATCAAGAACGAGAGGAACTAGAACGACTGCGGCAAGAGAAAGAAATACGCGATCGCGTCCAAGCTGAAGTTGACAGCGCCTTTAGCCGCATCACCACGCTGCTTAATACTTTGGTACTTGTTCTGACGCTGTTTCCGATTGCGATCGCTGTTAGTGCCGTTCTGCTTCGTCGCAGTATGACGAATCAAATAATTTCAGATGCTCAAAAGGAACTCGCGCACCTACAAGAACAACTTACTAGACAAATAGAAGAGACAGTCAAAGCTAACTTAAAATTAAAACAATCTGCTTTACCGCAAGAAGCTAATCTTTTTGAAACGGATACTTTAAGCCAATTAAATACAACTTTATCTCAAGCTCAGATTATATTAGAAGACCTAAAAGAACAGAAACAAAGTGTACAACAAGAAATTGCAAAATTCAGTTATGCACAAGCTGTTAAAATTCCGATCGTTATAGATAGAGAAATTGAAAGCTCTAAATTTGAGCATTCTTATCAAAAGCATGAACTGGTTTCCGATACCCTATCGGAGCCTATAGCTCAAACAAACGATGCAGTGTCTGAGCAAAGAGTGACAGAAACAGAATCTGTCAATCAAAATCTTGATTTAAACGCCAATGATTACTTGATTTTAGGTAATTCTTGCTTCTCTGAAGGTCGATATTTAGAGGCAAATCAATCTTACAACTTAGCGGTTAAGATTGAACCAAACTTTTCGGAAGCTCGATATAACAATGCTCGCTGCTATGCAATGCAATACCGCCTTAATCTAGCAGTCGGAAACCTACAATGGGCAATTGATATTGAGCCTAGGTATAAAGAAATCGCTAAAAATGACGAGGCTTTTAGCGCAATTCGAGGAGAAGAGTTATTTAAGCAACTATTGGATGAATAGTTTTATCTAAACTCTTTTTATAGGTTTATTTATTAAGTATTAAAATTTACAAGAAAACGCTCTTTTTTTAGAGGTGAGGGCTTTAAAACGCCTAATTCTTGGATTATTAATTATCATAAATAAAACTTTAAACTACAGCCATTCGCTATACTCAATCGCTAAAATCAAAAGATGATGACAAAGCGCTATAACCACCAACAAATCGAATCGTTCGCCCAAGCGGTTCTGAACGATGGCTATTGTGTGTTGCCCAATCACTTTTCCCCGGTAACACTTAATTCTTGGCGTGAAGCTTTCACGCCTTTGCTAGAAGATCACATTGTCCGCGAAGGCAAGCTTCGCAATCGCGGTTCAGCCCGCTATTATGTAACCCTTCCTTTCACTGCTCCTTTTGCCGATCCTAGTATTTACGAAGATGACGATATTCTGGCACTTGTAGAGTTGTTAGTAGGCAAAGATGCAGTGATGTGCCAACTAGCAACTGACACACCTTTGCTGGGGTCTGAATATCAAGACGTGCATCGAGATGCGCCGCCACTTTTCCCCGAAATGGGTACAGAAACGCCGCCATTCCAGTTAGCTGTCAACTTTCCACTCGTAGATATCACTCTGGAAAACGGGCCAATGGAGATTACGCGCAGTACGCACATGATTTCTAAAGAGGAAGGACTGCGCCGCATGGAGTCTGGAGAAGCCAAGTTAGAACCTGTCACAATGCAACTGGGTGATGTGATGATCCGGGATGTTCGGGGTCTGCACCGGGGTACTCCTAACTACACGGAAATACCGCGTCCGATGGTTGTAATTGGCTATAGTCGCCGCTGGATGTTTCGTCCTGAGGTGTCGATTAATATTCCGCGTGCAACTCTAGATACACTCTCCGAACGCGCCCGTCACTTGTTGCGTTTTAATCCGATTGTGGAATCCGTAGACGATAAATCCGAGGTTGAGGTTTATCAATCGTTTGCTTACTAAGTCGCTTACTAAGTTTAGTTGTGACTGTTCTAAGTTCAAGTAGCGGTCGGTCTTCTTCTGTCGTCAATCAAAACTCTCAGAGGAGCGCTATCTGAATATTACGAGGATAAAAAAACCAGCGTTGGATTCTTAAGCTCCAACGCTGGGTGAAAAACCATTTGTTAATGTTCTAGGTTTTTTTGCTTTTCAAATTCTGCTTACCGATAGAAACCACTAAGGAGCTAGCGCGTTACCCCGTAACAAGCTACCAATCGTTTTGGCAGTAATTTTCATCTGAATCAAGGGATTTGCCGGAACGACTGTTTTGTACAGGTAGCTATCGAAGGTAAGCTTCTGCACGTCTTTGTCGGCGCACATTTCCACAAACGCTTCGCGAGTGGCATCAGAGCGATAGAAGACGGTTTGCAGAATGTCCAGCACCTTGTAGGTGATGCCGTATTTCTTATCCCAACGCTTCAGGTACAGCTTCAGGTCGGCTTCTGTGGGGATGCGGGTACCACCGTTGGAAGTTTCAACAATGGTTTCTGCACACATCCGCGCCGACTTAGCGGCAAAGTAAATTCCCTCTCCAGAAGACTTCGTAACCGTTCCGGCGGCGTCTCCCACTAGAGCAACGCGACCGACAACGCGGCGGGGTCTGGGATGCTCTGGAATTGGGTGAGCTTCTACTTTGATGATTTCGCCGCCTGCAAGTTTTCTAGCGGCACGCTTGCGGATGCCTGCTTGCAGATTTTTGATGTCGGCTTTGTTCACCTTCATGGTGCCGGTGCCGACGGCGACGTGGTCGTATTTGGGGAATACCCAGGCGTAGAAATCGGTGGAAACATCGTTCCCGACGTACATTTCTGCCAGGTCGTTGTAATAAGCCATTTTGTCTTCTGGCAGGCGAATGCGCTCTTGGAAGGCGATCGCATAATTGTAATCCCCGGCGTCAATTGCCTTCGCAACGCGGGAATTCGCCCCATCTGCCCCAATCACCAGATCGACTTTCAGGGTTTTCATCTCCCCTTCAGCGCTACCGTTCGAGTGATCGGCGTAGTGCAAGGTGTAAGGGTCAGTATTGCCCGTGGGAATATCGAGTTTATAAACAGTGCCGTTAATTAAATTTGCACCCAATTTAGCTGCGCGATCGCGTAGGTATCCATCCAATACCTCGCGGCGACACATACCGATATATTCATGTTCTTTTTCAATGTTGATATCTACCTCAATGTTGGAAGGTGAGATCATCTTCATTTTTCTGACCCGCCGATCAATAATCTCAGGCGGTAGGTCAAACTCGCTCACCATGCATAGCGGAATTGCCCCGCCACAAGGCTTTGCGTTGTCTAGCTTGCGCTCAAACAGGTAAGTCTCAATTCCAGCTTTTGCTAGCGTTTCGGCAGCAGAGGAACCCGCCGGACCCGATCCCACAACAGCAACCCGTAGTACCAAAGCTATTCTCCCGATTCTCTTACGGCTACAAGGTGAGATGGTATCACGGACTTTTCGGTTGTCCCAGCAGGATCGTGCAGGTTGTGACTGAATTGCAACAGAGCTTAACACATTGAAAACTAAATCGCGGTTCCTGGGGTTGTAGCTACTCCCAATCACTCCAGAGATTTTTGCTCCAACTCTATGAATGCTCCTTCCCTCGATTCTGCAATTCGGCAAATCGCGATCGCTTCTATCGGCGGCTATCAGAGGCACATTTCACCCCGCAAAGGGTTTTCTTGCGCTCATCGATTGCTTTACAAGGGGGAATCTTGCTCTCAGTACGCCAAGCGCATGATTGCACAACAGGGTTTGGTGGGGGCGATCGCCACGGTGCGCCAACGATTCCGAGCTTGTAAAATCGCAAACCAAATTTTGCAAGCCAGGTATAGCAGTCAAGCTGATAGCGATCGCTCCAAGCGCGAACGCAGAAATAGAAACTGGGGCTGCAACTGTGATGATTATGGTGCTGTAGATTGTGTCTCAGGTGTCTCAGAGCTGAGCTGTGAAGCGCTAGATTGTTTCTCTGAAATGGATTTTGCTTCCTTAGATTGTGGAGTCGCAGATTGTGGCTCTGGGATAGATTGTGGAGTCGCAGATTGCGGGAGTTGCGGAGGATAAAACATTCATCCTTCTTTTTGTTACCCCCCGACTTCAACTTAATTTAAGAATGCTGTGGGGGAGAGCAGGCAAAATCTAACTGTTCTCATTTTGCCTGCGAGTTTTGTTGACCCCCAGGTTTCTAGCAAATGTCAATTAATGCAAATAGATTTTAGGTATGGTATATATGTACGTTAATCTCATCGATAAACCGGAGATTTGTCTATCCTGAACTTTGATGGGTCAATGAAAACCCAGATTAGGATAGCTAAAAAAATATTCTTGTCTAGGGGTCGAAAGTAGTGGGCATTGTTGTTGAAAACGTCTCTAAAGAGTTCGGCAGTTTTAAAGCCGTTGACGAAGTCAACTTAGAAATTCAATCAGGCTCCTTGGTCGCGCTTTTAGGACCTTCGGGTTCTGGTAAATCTACACTGCTGCGACTGATCGCCGGTCTGGAAATGCCAGATAGAGGGAAAATCTGGTTGACTGGTCAAGATGCTACTCATCAGAGCGTTCAAGACCGCAACATCGGGTTTGTATTCCAACACTATGCTCTATTTAAACACCTCACCGTCCGCAAAAATATTGCCTTTGGCTTAGAGATTCAAAAAACTCCCAAAGGCAAAGTAAAGGCGCGGGTAGAAGAATTGCTGGAGTTAGTGCAACTAAGCGGACTAGGCGATCGCTACCCTTCCCAACTCTCCGGCGGTCAGCGACAACGAGTTGCCTTAGCCAGAGCGCTAGCAGTTCAACCCCAAGTATTGCTGCTAGATGAACCCTTTGGAGCCTTAGACGCCAAAGTGCGTAAGGATTTGCGGGCTTGGTTGCGACGCCTGCACGATGAAGTCCACGTCACCACCGTGTTCGTCACCCACGACCAAGAAGAAGCGATGGAAGTTTCCGATGAAATTGTGGTGATGAACAAAGGCAGAGTCGAACAAATCGGCACACCCGCTCAGATTTACGATCACCCAACGACGCCGTTTGTCATGAGTTTCATCGGCCCGGTGAATGTGTTGCCCAGCACTTCCCGCATTTTCGAGGCAAACGGGTTTGATTCGACCCAAGCAGAGATTTTCCTGCGTCCCCATGATGTCGTCGTAGACACGAACCCCAACGGCAGCTCCGTACCGGCAAGAGTGAACCGCTTGATTCATCTCGGCTGGGAAATTCAGGCAGAATTAATCCTAGACGATGGTCAGGTCGTCACGGCTCATATCACGCGAGAGCGGTTCGACCAGTTAGATTTGGAGCCGCAACAGCGAGTATTCGTCAAACCAAAGGATGCGAAATCTTTCCCGCTGTATTTTTCGATCTAGCACTTCAGGCGTCAACACTCAGCTTTCAGCTGAATCGGCTTTAATTAGATATCTAAGTCGATTTGAAAGAGCGCATAGTTAAGTTATGAAGTGGGGACGCCTGTCTATTCATCGGTGGCGGTTCATCGGACAATTCTTTTGTCTGTTTTGTCTTTGTTGTTTTCTCGCGATCAGCTGTGGGAAGCGACCGGCGTCTGATTCAGCGACTTCTCCCAGTCCTGGTGGTGCCAATTCGGGTCGGATTACCATCGGTACCACCCAGAAGCCACGGACGATGGACCCGGCAGATAATTACGAGCTAGCAGCCGTCTACTTGCTCTATAACCTGAGCGATCGCCTGTATACCTACGAATTGGGAAGCACCCAACTCAAGCCGCAACTGGCGACGGCAATGCCGAAAGTGAGTCCAGACGGGTTAACTTACACGATTCCTGTGCGTCAGGGCGTCGTCTTCCACGATGGCACTCCTTTTAACGCCAAAGCGATGGAATTTTCCCTGCAACGCTTTATCGAAAATAAAGGAAAGCCGTCATTTCTTCTAGGCGATGCGGTGGACTCAGTGAAGGCAACTGGCGACTATGAGTTAACGATTAAGCTGAAAAAGCCGTTTGCTGCTTTTCCCGCCTTGCTAGCCTTTTCCGGTGCCGCTGCGGTTTCACCGAAAGCTTATGAAATTGGTACTGGAAAATTCAAGCCAAACACATTTGTGGGCACTGGCCCTTACAAGTTGACTCAGTTTAGCAGTGAGTCGCAGCGATTGGATGTTTTTGACCAATATTGGGGCGAGAAACCAGTAAATAAAGGAATTGACGTGCAAGTGCTGAGCAATTCAGCCAACTTGTTTAACGCATTTCGCACGGGAGGCGTGGATGTCGCTTACCTATCCCTCGATCCCGACCAGATTGCCAGCTTGAAAGATGGGGCGACCAAAGGGAGCTGGCAAGCGATCGAGTCTCAGGGGAGTGCTGCTAGCTTTCTGGTGCTGAACACCAAGAGTAAGCCGCTAGATAACCCAGTCGTGCGCGGTGCGATCGCATCCATCGTCAACCGACGTTTGGTGAATGAGCGATCGCTCAAAAATCAAGCCGAACCTCTCTACAGCATGGTGCCCACTACCTTTGATGTCTACAAGCCAGTATTTAAAGACCAATACGGGGACGGCAATACCGAAAAAGCAAAACAACTGTTGCAGCAAGCGGGATACTCTCCTACCAATCCCTTGAAGCTGCAAATTTGGTATCCCTCGACTTCACCGACTCGCCGACTCGCTGCCAGTACCCTCAAAGCAGTGGCAGATCAACAGCTAGGAGGAATGCTGCAATTTGAAGTCAACACCGTAGACTCTGCTACCTTCTTTAAAAGCGTCTCCCAAGGTCTTTATCAGACCGTCTTACTGGATTGGTATCCAGACTTTCTCGACCCTGACAACTATGTTCAGCCATTTCTGGAGTGTCCGAAAGGATCGGCGGCAAACGGCTGTGAAGACGGCGCAAGCCAGAATCAGGGTTCCTTTTATTACAGCGATCGCATGAACCAGCTGATTGCCCAAGAACGAAAAGAGCAAAACCCCGAAGCCCGCAAGAAGATTTTTGCGGATATTCAAGACCTACTGGCGAAAGACGTACCTTACGTTCCACTCTGGCAAAGTAAAGACTTCGCCTTTACCCAAAAAGGTGTCAGC
Source organism: Trichocoleus sp. DQ-U1 (assembly GCF_039961925.1). Lineage (NCBI taxonomy): Bacteria > Bacillati > Cyanobacteriota > Cyanophyceae > Leptolyngbyales > Trichocoleusaceae > Trichocoleus > Trichocoleus sp. DQ-U1. The sequence goes on from NZ_JAMPKB010000018.1 coordinate 73,970, forward strand.
GGTCTCCGCATCAACCCCACCCAGGATTTCGCCTTCTGGACAATTAGCAAATAGTCTTGAGTTTTGAATTAAAAGTCAAGAATACTTTTGAGTTTCCGGTGTCGAGTTTTGAGCTAAAACATTTTAGAAATCGAAAATCAAACGACGATTCCTCAAAAAAACTCAAAACCTTGAACTTTAATTCAAAACTCAAAACTCAAAACTCAAAACTCTTTTATGTCACGCTCCAAAGCCCTACAGTCTTACATCTTCGTCCGCCTTCTCCTAGCACCCTTGATGCTATGGATCATCATCACCCTAGTGTTTTTGCTCCTCCGTGCCACCCCAGGCGACCCGGTGGATGCAGTTTTAGGCGGTCGCGCCCCAGAAAGCGTCAAAGAGCAATATCGTCAACAGTTGGGGCTATCAGATCCCTTACCGTTGCAATATATTCGCTATTTGGGTTCCCTACTTAGCTTGAACTTGGGGACTTCGCTGACCAGTCAGGGTCAAGATGTTTGGGGTGAGATTCAGAAATACTTTCCCGCGACAGTAGAATTAGCAGTATTTAGTATGGCGATCGCTTTCCTGGTCGGCGTCGGCGTTGGCATCCTTTCCGCCACCCGTCCCGGCACGGCTATAGACGCTAGCGGTCGTTTGTTTGGCATCATCACCTACTCGCTCCCGATATTCTGGGTAGGGATGATTCTACAGTTGATTTTCTCGGTTCAGCTAGGCTGGTTTCCCTTAGGATCGCGCTTTCCCCTAACTACAGCACCCCCGCCACTCATCACGGGTCTTTATACGATTGATAGTCTCCTCAGCGGTAACTTTGAGCATTTTTTCACCGCATTGCATTATCTCGCCCTCCCCAGCTTGACCCTTGGAATCCTCCTCAGCGGGATTTTCGAGCGGATTGTACGGGTGAACTTGAAGCAAACCCTTAAGGCGGATTATGTAGAAGCAGCTAGAGCCAGAGGCATTCCAGAATCGCGGATTCTCTTTGCCCATGCCCTGAAAAATGCCATGATTCCAGTCATTACCGTCCTGGGGCTGACTTTAGCCGCATTGCTTGGCGGCGCAGTTTTAACAGAAGTTACCTTCTCTTGGCCTGGTTTAGGAAATCGGCTTTATGAAGCAATTTCTTTACGAGATTACCCTACTGTGCAGGGAATCATGGTATTTTTTGCGTCGATTGTCGTAGTTGCTAGCATTTTGATTGATATTATCAATGCTTACATCGACCCTCGAATTCGTTACTAAAACCGGCAACTCAGACAAAAAGAATGGCTAAATTAATCGCTTTTGGTTGATAAGGGGAAATTAATTCAGCCATCTTGATTGGCTGCTGCCCTTGTTGCCAAAAGCTCAGCACTATTAGGAACTTTATGGTGCTTCAGATACGGTATTGAGCGAGCGACAACCTTCACTTGTTGAAACGATTAGGTGAAGTATGGTGACGCAGAAGTGATGGAAGTGCTTGAAAACCCGGTTTCTTAAGAAACCGGGTTTCTGATATGCAGCCTCATTTTAGGTTGATTAACGGACAGTAACGGTGTTTGAGAAGGTGGGAACTCCGCGATCGCACTGAGAGCCAAATGCCAGTTAATGAGATATCCAGCAAATTTCCCGATGAAGTAGGGAAAGGAAGCAGCCAATAATCTATTTAGATTTCCGGCTGCATAATGCGTAGAATTCGGCTGCTTGCTTTAGCTACCATCAGCTTTGTTGCGACTCTAGTAGGCTCCTTCTTTGACCCGGTAACATTGCTGCACCGCCTTCTCTCAATAGCGCTAAGCACCGTTTTTACCCTCAATTTGGGTATCAGCAGTCCCAATGCCGATTCTGCCTCTGTTGCCGTTGCTGCTCACCCACCTGCCATTCAAACTGCTGTATTTAAGGATACGCTGAATCAATTTGCTTCTGAGTCTCAACCACAGCAAACCCTCGCAAGCCAACCCAGCATTGAGAAGGTTGCTCTGACAAATTACTGTGGTTCTGGCACCATCACTAAACCCACTAGCGGAATCGATACAGACACGAGAGTTTATTCTGTTTTCTATGACTTCAGCCGAGGTCAAGAGTCAGTGAATTCTGCCGCTTGTGGTCGGGAGTATTGGATTCCAGTCGAGCAAAGCAATCCTTACTACGGACTTGTATTTGTTTATTGGGTGGATGGATACAAAAATCGCGTTTCTTCTACTCGTTATGTGGAAACGAACAACGGGAAACTCATTGTTTGGGATGGTAATCCAGTCAATCCTCTACTGAGAAGAATCCTGACGCGGCAAGATGGAAACCAAGCCCTTTCTCATGCGATCGCGCGGATTCTGAATTGGAGGCAGCTAAGGCGCATTCAGACTGCCTCTATCCCCCAAACCCTTATAAATAACCAGAACCAAGCTTCTACAGCAGCCCAAACCGCCTCTACTTCTGCTTCCCCAAACCCTCAAACCAGCAAAACAGCAGCTCAAAACTATTGTGGCTCTGGGATGCTAACTCAACCCGGTAAAGGAGTTGATCGGGATGGTCGCCTTTACTATGTTTTCCATCACTTCAATCGAGTTCCAGAGAAAGTGAATCCTGCCGCCTGCGGTCGGGAGTATTGGATTCCAGTTGAACGCAGTAATCCTAACTACGGTCTTGTATTTGCTTATTTGGTGGATGGGCAAAAAAATCGCGTTTCTTCAATCCGTTATGTGGAAACCCGCAAACGGCAGCTGATCGTTTGGAATGGGAATGCAAACTCTCAACTCCGGAGAACCACGAGGCAGCGAAACGGAACCCAAGTGATTTTTCAAAACTGGTTCCGGATGGTTTTGAATCAGAAAAAGCTGATGGGTCAAGGTCAGACCATCTATACTCCTCCGACAACTGCTCAGACACCCGCAACTCCTCCCCTAACCCCCGCAACTCCTCAACCCGTACCCAACACTCCCCAAACCAGTAATCCATTGCTAATTGGTTTTGGTGGCGACACTAGCAACGTAGAAGGAACTTGGATGCACAGCCTTGACGTTGCCAAAGAAGTCGGTTTACCCAAACCGAAAGCTGCATCGCTTGGGGTGGAGGTGGGATGGCAACCCATCTGGTTTGGTTGTGTCGCCGGTCAGAAAACTTGCGCCACGACAGACCGGATGTTTAAAGAAGGGGTTGTCCCCGTCTTTATCGTTAACTTGATTACCCACGATGTCCAAAGTAAAAAAACTTGGGCTGAAATTGAAGCCAGAAAGAGTTGGTACTTCTCGGAGTTAGATCGCCTCGCGAAAGATGTACTCTCTAAGACCCAAGGGACGGTATATGTATCGCTGGAACCGGAGCATAATCTGGTAGGAACGCTCCGCGATCCCGTCAATGCGAATTATGGGTGGGATGCCAGTATTCCGCAGAAGTTCGGGCTGTTAATGGCTGAAGCGGCCCAAAGATTACGTACCTCAGCGAGTTCGGTTCCGGGACTGAATTTGAAAGTGGGTTTGGCTTTCGGTGACTTCAATGCCTCCCCCACGGGTCTGCAAAACTATTTACCTGATTTGAAGGCGGCTGCACCGGGAGTCGATTTCTTTGGGTTTCAAGTAACCCAAGGCCCCTGGCGGAATGACGGAAACGGATGCCAACGCTTAACCCCCGATCAAGCGAAGCTTTATGATATGCCCGACCGAGTAATTGCGATCGCCCAATTCATCCAAACCCAACTGCAAAAGCCGTCTCTGATCGATTACTTTTTCCTGATGGCTGATGCTGGCACCGATTGGGACGAGGGAGGCGCGAAAGTTTACCAGGAATTACAACAGCGCTCCTTAGAACTGCAAAACGCTGGATTGATTGGCTTGTTGCACTTTACCCTCATTGATACGCCACAATCTGCTCCAAACTCGTACTGGTGTGACGGTGAGAAAAATCGGGGTATTATCAAGCCCGCAGCCCAACTTTCTAATTTCAGTTACAAGCGCCCCCTTCAGCTGAAAAAGATGGGCAAGGCACTGGGAGATTGGATTAGCGCTCAAAGCTAAACGAGCACATTTCACCCAGTCACGATCCTTTCTGGTGGGGCAGATAGAATGCTCTGCATGTTTGTGCGATCGCCAACTCTCTTGATAATCCAAGGTTTTCTTTAGAAAGAATTTAGAATCCTTGCGTATAATCTGTACAGGAATCTTTGGATTCCGATAAAGGTTCTTATAGAAACTTTAAAATACTGTAGCAATAATTTAGTAGTGATGCCCCGGATACTCGTCATCGACGACGACGCTGCGATCGCAGAATTAGTTACCATCAATCTGGAAATGGCTGGATACGATGTCAGCCAAGCACCAGATGGCATTAAAGGTCAGGCACTGGCTTTGCAACTGCAACCAGACCTGATTATGCTTGACCTAATGCTGCCCAATGTAGACGGTTTCACCGTCTGCCAGCGGTTGCGGCGGGATGAACGCACTGCCGATATTCCGGTGTTAATGTTGACAGCACTGGGTCAGACTCAAGATAAGGTAGAAGGCTTTAATGCCGGAGCCGATGATTACCTGACCAAGCCGTTTGAACTCGAAGAAATGCTGGCACGAGTCAGAGCCTTGCTGCGACGAACAGACCGTATCCCCCAAGCCGCTAAACACTCGGAAATCTTGCACTATGGCTCTTTAACCTTAGTCCCAGAACGCTTTGAGGCTATTTGGTTCAATCAGACAGTGAAGTTAACGCATCTGGAGTTTGAATTACTGCACTGCTTACTCCAGCGTCATGGTCAAACCGTTTCTCCCAGTGAAATTCTGCGAGAAGTTTGGGGCTACGATCCCGACGATGACATTGAAACGATTCGGGTGCATATTCGGCACTTGAGAACGAAGCTAGAACCCGATCCCCGCCACCCGCGCTATATTAAGACCGTCTATGGTGCGGGCTACTGTCTGGAGTTGCCGACTGAAGAGCAAGTTAGCACAGACGCAAGCTGATTGATTGTTGATTTGCCTGTGTTGTGTTCATCAAGATGTGTTCATCAACAGCCCTTTCTTCCTGGGTGGGGAAGGTCTGCTTGAAGAGAATGGAACGGTTCTAAGCTTCCCGGAGAAAGCAAAAAAACCGACCTTGGCAAGCAGGGAGTGCCAAGCATAAGGGAGTGTTAAGCCACCCGATGGGGCTGTATAGATAGAGGAATTGGGCAATGCGCCCCTAAAACAGATTCCGCTTCTACCTTCTGGAGCGGAATTTCGATAATAAACTCTGTTCCCTTTCCCGGTGTTGACACGCACTCGAGTTGACCCCCGTGACGTTCAACCACAACTTGGTAGCTAATGGACAAGCCCAAGCCAGTCCCTTTTCCCACGGCTTTCGTCGTAAAGAAGGGGTCAAAAATTTGTTTCTGAATTGCTTCGGGAATGCCAGGGCCATTATCCGCAATCCTGATGACAACAGAGGCAGGATTGGGACTTAGGGATGTAGGGCTTTGCCCTTCTCGAAGGGTGGGATGAGGATTGGCATCGAATTCATCCTTTATCCTGATTCCTTCATCCTTCAAAGAGGTGCGAATGGTAATCTGGCTGGGGTTGGCTTTGAGATCCTCCGGCGTCAGCGATGCTCCTCCTGCGGAGACTTGCTGGGCATTGTATTCTTCTAAAGCATCAATTGCATTACTGAGGAGATTCATAAACACTTGGTTGAGTTGCCCAGCGTAACAATCTACTTTGGGCAAATCGCCGTATTCTTTAATAATCTGAATTTTGGGATGGGAGCTGTCTTCTTTCAACCGATGCTGCAAAATCAACAGCGTGTTATCTATGCCCTCATGAATATCAACCGCCTTCTTCTGGGATTCATCCAGGCGGGAGAAATTCCGCAGCGACAAGACCAAATCGCGGATGCGGTCGGCTCCCATTTTCATGGAAGTCAGTAGTTTGGGAAAATCTTCCACCAAGAAATCTAAATCGATATCCTGATTTGCAACTTGAATTTCGGTAGGGGGTTTGGGAAAGTGCTTTTGATAGAGATTTAACAGGTTCAGCAGGTCATGAGCATACTGATTCGCATGGTCGAGATTGCCGTAGATGAAGGAGACTGGATTATTAATTTCATGGGCAACACCTGCAACCAACTGCCCTAAACTGGACATCTTTTCGCTCTGAATTAGCTGAGATTGGGTTTGTCCCAATTCTCCCAAGGTTCGTTTTAGTTGGGTTGTTTGTTCTTTTAGCTGGGCTTCTGATTTCAGCCAAGCGATTTCTGCCTGTTTGCGTTCGACCAGTTCGGCGTTTAGCTGTTGGAAGAGAACGGATTGCTTAATTGCGATCGCTAGCTGCACGCTCAGCTGTTTGAGCAATTCTACTTCTGATTCTTGCCATTTTCGGGGTTCCCGACAGTGATGGGCAATCAGCAACCCCCATAAATTTTCCCCTTGCAGAATCGGAACTACCAAGTTAGCTCTCACCTGAAACTGGGCAAGTAAATCAATATGGCATTGTTGGATACCCGCAGTATAGATATTGTCAATCGCTCGAACCCGACCTTGCTGGTATGGCGAGACGTAGCTTTTCCCAAAGCAAGGATCTTGGATGCTGGTTCCTAAAATAGGCGTCCAATCCTCACCGACCGACTCTACAACCACAACTCCGTTCCGATCTGGATCGAAGCGGTAAATGAGTACCCGGTCAGTAGAGAGAAAATGGCGCACTTCTGCCACAGTTGTATTGAGAACTTCTTCTAAATCTAGAGACTGACGGATGCGCTTAGCGATCGCTCCGACCAGCCGTTCTCTCAAAAATTGCTGTCGCGACGCTTCCTCTGCTTGCTTGCGTTCGGTAATATCCATCACCGTTCCCATCATCCGCACGCACTTCCCCGTATTGTCGCGCACAACGGCACCCCGTGACGCCACCCAGCCAATTCCATCAGGACGAATGACGCGATACTCCATCTTTAAGTCTTTCCCGACTTCTACGATGCTCGCAATCTCAAGTCCCACGCGGTAGCAATCTTCAGGATGAATGCATTGGAGATAAGCCTCGTAGGTGCCAGTAAAGGAACCAGGAGCCAGACCAAAAATCCCTTCCACCTCTTCAGACCAAGTCACCCGATTGGTTCCCAGATCCCAGTCCCAAACCCCCATACTTGCCGCACCCAGAGCCAGCCGCAGCCGCGTTTCCCCCTCGCACTGCGCCTCTTGGGCGGCTTTACGCTCGGTAATATCCGTCTGGACGCCGATAAATTGCGTCACCCGACCCTCTTCGTCATATACCGGCGAAATACTCAGGTCATTCCAGAAAGGTGTTCCATCCTTGCGATAGTTTTTGAGAACCACCTGGCATTCCTTCCCTGTTTGCAAGGCTTGACGAATTTGCTCAATTGCGGCTGGATCGGTATCATTTCCTTGCAAAAATCGGCAGTTTCGTCCTAAGACTTCGGCGGTCGAATACCCGGTTATTTTTTCAAAGGCGGGATTGCAATAGATAATTGGATTATTTGGTAGACTGGCGTCGCTAATGACGATGCCACAGCTGGTTGCTGCCATCGCTCGGTCATACAGCCTTAATGTCCCCTTGTCCCCTTGGTGCCCCGTGAGGTCTTGGAACTCCCCACATCTAGCTTGCTGGCTTGCCATCAGAATTTAAGAACCGAACGTTAACAGCCTTTCTTCAAGATAAATCAATATTAAAAATAACTTAAATATTCCCGAAGATAGATCCCCCGCTTTTCTATCATAAATAAAGCATTTTTGCCAAGATAATCTTTAAAATTAAGCCTCATCAAAACAAAGCAAAATCGGGAATTTCCCAGAATCGAGAAATTGCCACAAAAGCCTAGCAGGCGGTAAAAAATTTACAGCCAGTATTAATTTTTAAAGGAAGAATACAAAGTGATTCGCTCCAAGACGTAGCCTTCCAATTTAGAGTCTCGATGGGCTGCCGTATGTTGTGCCAAAGCGCGAGTCCAAGCGCGATCGCCGATTGCAATTCTCTCAGCTTCCGGAGTTTCTTGAAGATCCTGTAAAGTATCGGCAGGCGACTCGGCAATCAGAATTTCTTTACCCATTTCAAAAATTGTTTCCAACCCCTACCAATAATCACTAATCATTGGAGTTCCACATGCAGATGCTTCAAATAAACGCACGCTGGGAGAATAACCCGCTTGAACCATATCAGTCCGTGTAATATTAAGAGTGAACAGTTGGAAAGGGTAAAACTAGCGGTGTCGAGCAGGTGGCAAATGCTCGATTTGCTCAACATTTTTGGGCAAGTTAATATTATTCGGATACTGTGGCTCTGCCACCACAAAGCGACCTTCTTGCTACTGATGAGCTGGAAGCAACAGATTGTCCAGGCTAGGCTGTCAGTCGCCCCGTGTAAGTTTCCCTATCGTCAAGATGCCAAAATTGAGGAAACTGTTCCTGATATCGCAATCCTAAATGATTTGTGATGGCGAGCTCCCCGACTTCTTACGGAAGTCGGGAGCTGAACTGCTGGAATCTCAAAAGGATTGCTATAGAACCTTACAAATTGATGAAACTCGGGTTTTAGGAAGGAATAATGTCAGTAGTTAAAGGAAGTTTTAATTAAAAATTTTCAAAGCATTTGAAGGATTTCTTTGGCAGCGCGATCGCAAACTCCCACTTCTCCCAAGGAGGAGCGCATTTCTTGATAATCTGCAACAGTTTGCTGGCGACGTTCGGGATTGAGTAAGAGTTCTAAAGCTTCTTGGACAATGTTTTCTGGCGTAGCTTGATCTTGCAGCAATTCTGGCACAATCGACCGCATCATTACCAAGTTGGCTGGCGACATGAAGGGAATCGAGAATTTTAGAATATTACGGGCAATCCAATAGGTAAAGCGACTAACGCGGTAGAGAACCACCTGCGGCACGTTTAAAAGGGCAAGTTCCAGATTTACAGTCCCCGACTTAGCGATCGCTAAATCAGCTGCCGCCAGAACTTCCTGGCTTTTACCAGCAACCAGAGTCGCATTTAAACCATAACGCCCAATCGCCGCTTCAATTTGCAGCCGATAAGCTTCCAGAGACAAAGGAATCCAGAAATGAACTTGAGGCAGTTTGTTTTGGATCGCTTTCGCCGCCTCAAACATAACCGGCATGAGATACTTGAGTTCTTGAGGACGAGAGGCAGGAAGAAGCGCGATCGCAATTTGTTCTGACTCTATCTCTAAGATTCTTCGCGCCTCTTCTCGGCTGGGAGCCTTTTGCATCCGATCCACCAAGGGATGCCCGACCCAGGCAGCCGATGCCCCCCGTTTTTGGAAATATTGCGCTTCCTCTGGGAAAATCGCCAACACTTGGTCGCTAATCTCGATGATTCGAGTGGTGTCGCGCTTAAAGGGCGACCAAACCCATACCTGCGGCGTGATGTAGTACGCGACTGGCACCTGCGGCATCTGTCGCTGAAGATAAGTGCCGACGCCAATATTTGGACCCAAGTAGTCAATTAACACCACCAGATCGGGCGGATTCTCTCGAAGGTACTGTTTAGCTCGACGCTGGACTTGTAAGGTCGGTAACACATAAGGGAGAGATTCAAAAAGCCCCACCGAACCAATCCCGCTGGTATTGCTCAAGAGAGTCGCACCCGCTGCCGCCATGCGATCGCCCCCCAAGGCAACGATCTCTAATTCCAAGCCAGTTGCCTGTGCTTGTCGATAAAGTGCCTCAATCAGTAGCGCCCCTTGCAGATCCCCTGAAACTTCACCAGTGCTGATAAATATACGCATTAATTTGGTAATCAGTAATGGGTAATCGAGTTTTGAGTTTTGAGTTGAGTTTTGAATGAAACAAATTACTTTGAACTCAAAACTCAGACGCGGTTTAGGGCGTCTCTACAACTTGTTTCCCAATTACTCTTCATCCTTATTCTTCGTTCTTTTCCCTGGAATCGGACCGCGTCGCCCTGGCGCTTGAGAAAGTTGCAGGAACCGGCGCAGGTGTTGCAAGTATTCGTTATCTGGGAGCAGATCCAGTTGTTCTAGGGATTGATTCAGGGGTAATCCAGAACGATAGAGAATCCGAAACGCTTTTTTGAGAATTCCCAACTCAGCGGCAGATAAACCAGCGCGTTTGAGTCCCACCAAGTTGAGACTGCGTACCCGCGATGGATTTCCCTCTACAAGCAGATAAGGAGGCACATCGCGGTCAATGCGACTCATCCCGCCCACCATCGCGCCTCGCCCGATGTGGACAAATTGATGAATCCCTAGGACGCCACCAATCACCGCCCGCGAATCAATCTGGACGTGCCCAGCGAGCGACACCGCATTGGAAATAATCACTTTATCTGCGATCGCGCAATTATGAGCAACGTGGACATAAGCCATCAGCAAATTGCCATTGCCAATTACCGTCGCTTCACCCTCGCCAGTTGCGCGGTTAATTGTGACATACTCTCGAATTCGATTACCATCACCAATTTTTACCCAGGTTTTAGCCCCGTCATACTTGAGGTCTTGGGGTTCTAAGCCAATTGCTGCCCCTGGAAAAATGTGATTTTGGGTGCCAATTTCCGTTGGTCCCTCGATTACAACATGAGCACCAATTGTGGTTTCAGCACCAATTTTTACTTGTTCTCCAATCACCGCATAAGGCCCAACTTCCACGCTGGGGTGTAGTTGAGCGTCAGGGTGAATTATCGCGGTGGGATGAATCATATACAGGACTGTTAGCGCTCTTCGGCGCGATCGCGCGGACTGTTAGCGAAGCATGGACTGAGTAAACAAAAGTGACAAGTCACAAATCAAAACTGAGGAATGAGGAATAAAGTTAGCGTTAGGAGTTATGAGTCAGAATTTAACCATCAGCTTCTTCAACTAATGTGCCATCAAACTTCTTTTCTCAAACCTGTTTTTTAGCCTGCGAATAGAGTAGCGCTAAGCAAACACTCCTCAGTCCTCATGACTGTTTTAGTCAACGATGGAAAACATCAGTTCGCCTTCTGTAGCCAATTGACCATCGACTTCGGCACGGGCGTGCATCTTTCCAAAACGACGCCGTTTGACACACAGCAGTTCCACGCTCATGATTAGCTGATCCCCCGGTACTACGGGGCGACGGAAGCGGACTTTATCAATGCCAGCAAACATAAATAAGCCGCTTTCAATATCTGGGAGTTGGGTCAATACGATCCCGCCCACTTGAGCCATTGCTTCCACAATTAATACCCCAGGCATAATCGGACGACCAGGGAAATGCCCTTGAAAATGGGGTTCGTTGAAGGTGACATTTTTGATGCCCACAGCCCTTTCTCCGGGCACGTACTCGATAATCCGATCCACCAATGCAAAAGGATACCGATGGGGCAGCAGTTTTTGAATGTCTTCGATCGTCAGGATGGTTTTGGCAGCAGACTGGCTGTTTTGCGCTGTTTCTTCCCCGACATTCTTGGCTTGGGGCGTCGCAGTCTCAGCATCGGGTGTATTGACTTCAATCAGTGTGGACATGGGCTGTATGACAGGGATTAGAGGCTAGGGGCTAGAAAAGCGATCGCGCAGCCACTTTACACAGGCTCACTCAGGGCGACTCGCAACTTCTTGGAGTAACTGCTGGGTAAGTTGAATATGCAGGTGATGGCTGGCTTTGTAGGCGAGGATATGAGCTTGCGGGAAATATCCCAGTAAACTTAAATCCCCTACTAAATCTAAAAGTTTATGACGCACTGGCTCATTTGAAAATCTTAAGGGAGGATTAAGCCATTCTTGTGAATCGCAAACCAGGGCATTTTCTAAACTTCCGCCTTTGATTAAACCTGCGGCTTGTAACTGCTCAATTTGGTGCGCTAGACCAAACGTGCGGGCGGGTGCGATCGCTTCGGCAAAATTTTCTCGCCCCGGCGTCCAGCTGTGCCACTGGTTGCCAATCGCTGCTGAGTCGAAGTCAATTCCGTAGGAAAAGCGCAACTCCGGTGCGGGTAGGGCGGCGACAAAGGCATCGCCTTGATAGACCCATACGGGATTTTCTAGCTTAAAAGTGGAATCGGGAATTCCTTCATCGTTACCAACAACTCCTGCTTGCGCGATCGCTTCCGCCCAAATCAGGGCTGAGCCATCCAGCAGGGGCACTTCCGGGCCATCAATCTCAATTCGAGCGTTATCAACGCCGCTGCCTGCTAAAGCGGCTAGCAGGTGTTCCACAGTCCGAACCCGCGCCTCTCCACTGCTAGCAAGTTCGGTGGAGAGGGTTGTCTGACTGACTGCTTCCACCCGCGCTGGAATCACGGGTGCCCCAGCCAGGTCAACTCTGACAAAGTAACGTCCCTCTCCAGCCGCCGCTGGTAGCACTCGGACATGGGTAGGGACGCCGCTATGTAGACCGACGCCAGATTGTTCAAAAGATCCTTTTAGCGTGTGTTGTTTCATAATTAAAAATTAAAAATTAAAAACTAAAAATTGAAGAAATTCTCCTAATTTTTAATTTTTAATTTTACATTTTTAATTTTTAGAATCTCTCCCCAATTCCAAAGTGGAGGCGGCTGTCCCCTTCGTTATTAAAACCATAGTCGATACGAATCGGGCCGAGGGGAGATTGCACGCGGACGCCAAGACCATAACCAAAGCCGCTTCCGGGCTTACCCCGCACCCCAGCCGGATCTCCGGGCACGGTGCTACCAGTCCCGAAATCGGTTGCGGCATCGACAAACAAAGCACCACCCACAATCGAGAAAATCGGGAAGCGATACTCTGCGGTCGCTTGGATAAAGCTGCGACCGCTGCCGACATCTCCTTCCTCAAAACCCCGCACCGAGTTACTACCGCCTAGAGAGAAAGCTTCATAGGGAGGTAAATCGCCGAGGACGGTTCCGGCTTGAACGTTGAAGGCGAGCGCTTGTGGCCCTGGGGAGAAGTTCGTATATCTGACAGGAAGATAGTAGCTATAGCTACCGCGCAGACGGTTAAACAGAATCCCTCCCACACCTACGGGGAGAGACTGTTCAACGCCTAGGCGCAGTAGAGATCCAGAGGTCGGAATTACGGCGCTGTTACGGCGATCGCGCACAACCCCAAATTGCAGGGTCAACAAGTCGTCTTTCCCTTCCCCACTAAAGCTCAGGTCGTTGCCTAGCTCATCCTTTGGGCTAATGTCGCCGTCGGAATTTCGGATCGAAACCCGTTGATACTGCAAGCCCAGACTCGCTCTCCATTCCGGATCTGCAAAAACATCTCGGGAAAGCGGACGGGTGAAGGTGACGCCACCCCCCAATCGCAGGACGCGGGGTCTGTCTCCATCGGGTAATTCCACCTCTGTGTCACCGCCATCAAAAATCAGCGAAATGGATCGGCGTCTGAACCCATTGACGGTGTAGGAAGTCCGGTAAGGATCGCCAGCAATCCAGGGATCTGTAAAGTTGACATCAAATAGCAGTTCTCGCTGACCGACCTGCAACTCTGCCCCCAGCTTCTGGTTATTGCCCCCCAGATTTTGCTCTTGATAGCTAATGGTGCCGAATAATCCACTGGCGGAACTAATCCCAGCACCCGCCGCCACTGAGCCGGTGTTCTTCTCAATCACGTCCACGACCACCACTACTTTGCGCGGATCTTGCCCCGGTCTGAATGAGAGTCGCACATCTTCAAAGATGCCTAAGCGAAAGACTCGGCGCAGATCCCTTTCCGCTTTCGTCCGGTTAAAGACTTCTCCAGAATTCAGTTCAATTTCTCGCGTGATGATGAAATCGCGGGTGCGACCCCGGATGGGTTGACCCTCATCATTTGCGGGTTGTCCGTCTTTGTCGAGAAAGCGGACTTCAATATCCTCAATCAGTCCTTCTGCTACCTCTAGACGTACCGTGCCATCCTCAGCAATCTGGGGTGCAGCAACCACCTGTGCCAAGTCATAGCCGTTTTCTTTGTACCACTGGTTTATTTTTTTAATGCCTTCTTGCAGTTCGCGGATGTTGAGGGTGCGACCATACTGAGGCGCGAAGGCGTCATCGATTACCTTTTGGGGGAGTGCCCGCTGATTTTGGTCGGCAGGGACGGGGACAACCACCACCTGACGTAAAACTGGGTTAGGTTCTACTACAAAGACGACACGGACGCCCAGCGGGGTATCCTGTGGCTCTACTCTGGCGTTGCTGAAAAAACCTGTGGCGTAGATGGCATTCACATCTTCCTGTAACTGGCTCCGGGTCGCCGTTTGTCCGGGTCGGGTGCGAATTGCCTCATAAACTTCGTTTTCGAGATCCCCTTCTACGCCAGTAACAACGACTTCACCCACTAGCACTCTGGCTTCTGGCTGGTCAGTAGGCGCAGGTTGTACCGTTTCAGGCGTTGTCGCGGGTTGTCCACCTTCAGGGGTTGGTACAGGTTGTTCGCGTGGCTCTGGCAACTCAAGATTCGGCTCACCAGTCGTCCCTGGCGTGAGATCGAATTCAATGGTATCCGGCGTTTCTTGTTGCGGTGTTGATTCTTCGCCGGTGCGCGGAACCACTGGCTCTGTTTCCGGCGTGGGAGAGGATGGAGATTGGGTTGTGGGAGTTTGGCTGAGTACGGATGAGGGGGATTTTGCCCCTACAGGCTCTTTTGTTGTTGGAACGCTCATGGTGTTAACCACCACGTTATTGGCTGGTGGCGGTTCCCGACGACTGCTACTGGCAACCTCTACGCGCTCCGGTTTAACTGGGACGTTAACTGGGACGTTAACTGGAGCGGGTGCGGTGGTGGAGCGTGTAACAATCTCAGTGAGGCTGGACGACGGTCTAAGCGCTCTCCCAGGCGGTGTCGTCTCTGGGGCACTCACAGCATTGACGACTACGTTATTGGTTGGTTGAGATTCTGGGCGATCGCGTCCTGCGTCAGCCTGGGTCTGCTCAATATAATCGCCATACCACGCTGTTCTCTCGGAGGTGTCCGACGAAGAATTTGTCGTTTGCCCTCTGGCAGGAAATGCTACACAGCAGGCAGATGAGGCAGCCAAAATCGTCAATAAAAAGGGAGATAAGCGCATTCTTTTACTCGTTTTCGACACTTCCACACACATTGAAAATAGAGACAAAAGTAAAAAAGCAAAAAGCCAAAGAAAGAATTTTTTCTGCTTTTACTTTTTACTGTTTACTTGTTCGAGAACTCTTTTTAGCACTTGCTGGTAGGCGTCTTCCACCTGCCCCAAATCCCGACGGAACCGATCTTTATCTAGCACTCGCCGGTCTGGATCGTCTTCAGACTCATCCCAAAGACGGCAGGTATCGGGGCTGATTTCGTCTCCCAGTCGTATCTCGCTATGCCGGTCAACGCCAAACTCCAACTTGAAATCCACTAGGGTAATCCGGCATTGGTGAAAAAAGTCTCTGAGGATTTCGTTAATCCGCAAGGCGCTACTTTGTAATTGGTCAAGCTGTTCTGGTGTCGCTAATTTCAATAACATCAAGCGATCGCGTGTTAACAAAGGATCTCCGAGATCGTCATTTTTAAAATAAAATTCCACCAGCGGATCGGGCAGGACGGTACCTACGGGCAACCCTGTTTGTTGACACAGACTTCCCGCAGCAATGTTCCTGACCACCACTTCTAGGGGCAGAATCTTTAACGCTTGGACGCGCATTTGGTTGGGTGCCGGACAGTCAATGAAGTGGGTCGGGATGCCCGATGCTTCCAAAACCTGGAACAAATAAGCGGCAATGGTGCAGTTAATTTCACCTTTGCCGATAATCTGACCGCGCTTTTTGGCATTAAAGGCGGTAGCGTCGTCTTTGAAGTGAGCCAGCAGAATGTCCGGATCGTCCGTGGTATAGAGAATCTTGGCTTTGCCTTCGTAAAGGTTGGGTGATTGGGCGGACATGGAGAGTCGTTATTTGTATTAATGGATCGTCGGCAGCAGCACAGAAGATTTTAATGCCTTAGGAGCCGAATGGCGTCAACATCTGGGCATCTGCGAGTAACTGGCATAATCTTTGATTAAGATAAGGTTAAATTTTGATTAATCTGTAATTAAAATAAGCGCAGCCCTTTGTGCAAAGATCACAATAGTGGTCAAGACTCGAACAAAACACCCGGTAAATCCTGATTCCAACAGCGGGCGATCGCAAGAAAGTTCTACCGACTCCAAGGTGGATCGGGCAACGGTCGGAATACCTCCCTGTTTCTGTTGCTAGCTTTTCCAGCTTGGGCAAAAAACAGGATTAACGATTGGTTCGTTTCTCACGCCAGTAGGTTGAGTAGTTTATCCCAAGGAGGTAATCTATGGCAGACCGCTCTGATTTTCTGTATCCTCGTAGTCGTTACTACGGTCAAGTCAAGCCAGAAAACCTGGTTTTTAACGCAAATTTGCAGGAATTTGCTCAACGGGTGAATTTCATCTGCAACCTGGAAACTGGGGGGAAAATTTCATCCTCCGAAGCCTACGAACAAATTAAGAGTCTCTGGAAGCAGTTGAAAAAAACCAAAAAGCAACTCGCCATCGGTGAGAACCCTTTCCAGAGTGGAGAGGATAATCCGGAAAGGTGAGGTGCAAAAGGGCAGCGTCTAGAGAATTTACACCAATTCGCGAATAGCGATTAACCTCATTTGCTGGTCATCGTGTGGACTCCGTCCCAGGCATCTGAAGGCGGTTGTCGAAGGTAGTTCTTACACCGTTCCAAGTGGACGGTGACTGCCTGATCCGTGGGTCGTAGGCTGTAGGCGTCCTCAAAGTAGGCGATCGCTTTCTGGAAGCTTCTTCCCGTGTAGGCTGTACGCCCAAGATGATAGAGATCGAGAAACTTCTTCGTGGAGTCGTCGAGATGCTGTCGATGGTCGCCGATCAACTCGTAAATACTAACGGCGGTATTTTTGCCCTTGACGCGGATTTTGTCTAACTCTCGCACCAAGATGCGATCGCGGCACAAGTTGTAGGTAAACTCGCTCAAGATAATATCGCAGCCGTACTCCTTGGTGACGCTTTCCAGGCGAGAACTCAAGTTCACCCCATCCCCAATCACCGTGTAGTCCATCCGTTTGTGGGAACCAATGTTGCCGGAAACGACTTCTCCAGAACTTAGTCCAATGCCAATATGAATTTGCGGCTGGTTTCCAAATAAACGGCGACGGTTAAACTCTGCCAACCGGCGGCGCATATCCAACGCCGACTGAACCGCCATCCAAGCATGATTTTCTGCCAAAGGCAGGGGCGCACCAAACACCGCCATCAAGGCATCGCCGATGAATTTATCTAAGGTGCCTTCGTGGTTAAAGACTGCCTCTACCATCGTTTCAAAATACTGATTCAGCAGCGAAACCACTTCCGAAGCCCCTAAATTTTCCGTCAGAGTGGTGTAGCCCCGGATGTCAGAAAATAAAATTGTCACCTCCTTGCGTTCGCTCATCATCAGCGCTTTATCGCCCAGTGCCATGACTTGCTCTGCCACTCTAGGCGTCATGTAGCGATACAAGGTAGATTTCATCCGTTTTTCGTGGCTGATGTCTTCCAAGACCACCAAGCCTCCTCTGACGCCTCCTTCCGGGTTGGTAAGGGGATTAACGGTGAGATTCATACTCCGTTCAATTTCCTGGACTTGATCGGCGCTCAAAATCTGATGACAACTGTGAGTGGCGACAGTGCCAGGACTGCATGATTCATTCCAGGGAATGAAGATGTTTGGATTGAGGCGATCGCGGATTGCCAGAATATGGACTCCAGTAGGTTCTCCCTCCGAGTGAGTCGCTTCCGAATTGAGAACTTCTGCTACCTGCTGACATTGGGCGCATTGTGCCTGCACGGACAATTCTGGAATTGCTCCTACGGCTGCTACTGATGGCTGGTGGCTCTTCTCTACATACAATCCTACTGTCAGGGTTTGCTCCGGCACATATTGCTTGGCACCCGTCTTCAGACTATCCTGGAGGCGAAACTGGAGATGTTCGATGGGCACCACATCCCAAACGAAACGACCGATTAGTTTCTGCTCCCACAGATGCTTGTTGTTTTTACCCGTGGTTTCCCGAATCGGGCACCCCAGCAACTCCAGTGCAGCTTCGTTAATCGTGACAATCCGTCCCTGCATATCTGTAGAGATGACTGCATCTGAGAGACTTTGCAGGATATCTTTTTGATACTGCTTTTCCAACAACACATTCTCGAATAGTTTGGCATTTTCCAGCGCAATTCCCGCCTGGATATTAAATGCCTGCATAAACTCTTCATCTGAACTCGTGAAGCTGCCGGGTTGCTTGTTAATTAACTGCGTAACGCCGATTAATTCCATTGATGAATTAAACACCGGCATACATAGGATATTGCGTGTCAAATAACCCGTCCGTTGGTCGGCGCTGGGATCGAAACGCGGATCTTTATAAGCATCCGGGATATTTAGCGGCTGACGAGTGGAGGCAACATAACCGGCAATTCCTTTGTTAGAAGGAATGCGAATCGGGATGATCTCCGTGCCATCTTTGTTGGCAACTTTCGTCCAGAGTTCTCCCGTTTCTTTGCTCAGCATAAATAGGGTGCTGCGATCCGCCTGCATCAGATCCCGCGCTTGCTCCATCACAAAGCGCAGAGTTGCTTCCAAGTCAAGACTTTGACCGAGATAGGTGGTTGCCCGCAACAGTGCCTCTGCCCCCCGCTGCTTGCGTGCCGCCATATAAAACGATTGGCAGCTTTCTAGGATAATGCCGATAGAGGCAGCAAAGTCGCGGAATCCCTGCTCATCCTCCTCGGTAAACGGCCCATCCCCAGCTTTATTTAATAGCTGAACGACCGCAACAATCTGGTTTTTGCTGCTATAAATCGGCATACAAAGCAGACTGCGGGTTCGGTAGCCCGGTCGCTCGTCAACTTCTTTGTTAAAGAGTGGGTGAGAGTAAGGGTCTGGAAGATTCAAAGATTCGCCGGTGCTGGCGACGTGACCGGCAACGCCAATATTAATGGGAATCCGGATTTGTTTGGTGGCTCTCCCAGTCTCCGTATCGGGAATTTTTGACCAAAGTTGATTTTTTTCTTCGTCTACTAAAAAAATAGTGGTGAGGTCTGCTTGCAGAATCTGACCCATTTTGAGGGTAAAGGCGTCCATGACCTGCTCCAGCATGGTTTCCAGGGCTTCGTTGTTGATCATGTCGATCGCCCGCAGAAACTGCTGGAACTCAGCGGTAATAAAGTCGAGTAAGCAGATAAATTCGCCGAATGACAGGTCTTTGACGCGCGAGGTCAGGGCGCTAGTACGATTGAGTTGCGTAAGCTGAGTTAACGTAGCCAGAACGCTGCCGGTATTAGAGAGTGTCATGGGGAGAAGCATTTGCAAGCTGTGGTTTTAGCTGTTAGCTGTTATTAGTATGCGATTCACACTTTTTTTTAGATTCAATTTAGTCAAAATACCCGTAAAAGCCTAAAATCGCGATTAATTCTGTAAAAAATAGCCGAAAAACGCAAATTTTCGCATCTTTACGGGGAAAAGCGTTGTTCAATCTGGGTTTGTTTGGTCTCCACCTACTGAGCTAATCGTTAACGCTTAAAAAATAAGCACCCACTAACTTAATTTAACCTCGGAGACCTGAAATCCTCATCCGTAGTGTTTAGGAATATGTATTAAATAGGAGCATTTCAGGGTTCAGTTATCAGTTGTTTTTCGGAAACCCTGACTGCTGAACCCTGACTGCTAATGATTGATTGTTAATGAATCGCTGATTCGTAGTAATTTTGCAACTGGCGGGTGGCGGCAGCCCAACCCCAGCGTTCGGCTTCGAGGCGAGCATTTTGCCGTAGGGTTTCCCGTTCTTCTTGATGGGCCAAAAGGCGCTTGGTAGCAGCGATCGCTCCCTCTTCATCTTTTGGGTCAAATAAGTAACCGTTAACGCCATCGGTAACGATATCGGGAATCCCTCCGGAACGCGCGGCGACAACGGGACATCCGGCTGCCATCGCCTCCAACAGCACTAATCCTAAAGTTTCTGTGCGCGAGGGAAAAATAAAGGCGTCTGCTGAGGCAAAGGCTGAGGCGAGTTCAACGCCGGTCAGATAGCCGACGAAATGGGTGGGTGTCCCGGCAAAGTGTTGTTGCAAGGCTTGTCGATGGGGGCCATCTCCCACTAAGGCGAGACGCGCGTTGGGAATGGCTGCTAGGACGGGCTTAATGCGGTCAATTTCTTTTTCTGCGCCCAGACGCCCTACGTAGAGTAATAAAGGGCTTTCCGGGTGTCCTTGGCTAAGACGCGATCGCATTTCTCGGCTTGACAAGTGGGGCTGGAATAATTCTGTATCTACTCCTCGCTGCCACAAATCCACTCGCTGGATGCCGTGACTGGTAAGTTCCTGCACCATCGCCGTAGAAGTACAGAGATTCAGCCGCGCTTGGTTATGGGCTGATTTGAGCAATTCCCACAGCACACCTTCTAACATTCCCAAGCCGTAATGCTGGAGATACTGGGGTAAATGGGTATGATAAGACGCTAGTAAGGGAATCTGCATCGCTTTGGCGTAATACAGACCCGCTAGTCCCAAAATAGCTGGGTTGACAACATGAATGATATCCGGTTGAAACTTCTCTAGTTGATAACCAATGGAGGGGCGGGGAAAAGCCATTTTCAACTCTGGATACCAAGGCAACGGGAAGCCAGAAACTCCGTAGATCCTGGCTCCTTTATATTCGGTTAACCCCCCATCTGGGGAAAAAATCAGCACTTCGTTGCCGCTGCGCTGTAAATGTTCAACGGTGTGGCGCAGGCGCGTCACAATGCCGTCAACCTTGGGCAAAAAGGTTTCGGTAAAAAGAGCAATTCGCATAATTCAGTGCTGAGGGATGAGGACTGAGGGCTGAGTGATAGATTTAAGCGCGATCGCGACTGAGGGCTAAGGACTCAATGAACGGTCAAGTCTGAGGAGTTATTAAAGTTTATCTGTCTTTTCAATGCAACAATTCAACCCAACAAATTGCTTGCCAGTTGCCACTCTCTCCTCTATTTTTCTTTTCACTCAGTCCGTGCTTCGCACCGCTTCGCTAACAGTCCTCAGTCCTCAATCCTGATTACTGACGGTGCCAAGAAACTTTGGGCATGATCTGATTTTTATCGACGCGGTGCTGGTACTTGACGGCAAAGTTGAGCAACGAGTCGAGTAGGGCGTCGGATAGATAGTGAGGTTGTAAGCCGAGATCGAGCAAATTGGTGTTTTTGGCGTTGAAGTAGTGTTCTTCTTTCTCGACTCTGGGATTGTCGAGGTTGTGGATATCAACATTCAGTCCCAAGGAATTCCCGGCTTTTTTCACCATTGCGGCTAAGTCACCGATGCTAAATAGTTCGGTGAATTGGTTGAAGACGCGGAATTCGCCGGGTTGGGCGGGGTTAGCGATCGCAAGTTCCATACATCGCACTGTATCTCGAATATCCAAAAAGCCTCTCGTCTGACCGCCTTTCCCGTACACCGTCAGGGGATGCCCAATTGCTGCTTGGATACAGAAGCGGTTGAGTGCCGTCCCAAAGACTCCATCGTAGTCCAGGCGGTTAATTAACAGCTCATCCATGCCCGTCTCTTCTGTCAAGACGCCGTACACGACGCCCTGATTCAAGTCGGTGGCGCGTAGCCCCCAAATCCGGCAAGCAAAGTGGATATTGTGGCTATC
The DNA here is from genome assembly GCF_039961925.1 of Trichocoleus sp. DQ-U1. Lineage (NCBI taxonomy): Bacteria > Bacillati > Cyanobacteriota > Cyanophyceae > Leptolyngbyales > Trichocoleusaceae > Trichocoleus > Trichocoleus sp. DQ-U1. The sequence goes on from NZ_JAMPKB010000018.1 coordinate 95,451, forward strand.
ATGAACTTTGCTGAGGTGATACATCGATCCGGGCTGCTTCGGATAGGGCAAAGTATCCTTACGCCCGTTGTGTTCGATGGTGATGTAGCCTTCTTCAATATCAATGTTAGGTGTCCCGTACTCGCCCATCGTCCCTAATTTGACGAGGTGACAGTCGGGGAAATCTTCTTTGATCGCATACAGCAGATTCAGCGTCCCCACCACGTTGTTCACCTGGGTGACGACAGCGTGTTCTCGGTCAATCATCGAGAAGGGTGCCGAACGCTGTTCGCCAAAGTGAACGATTGTCTGTGGTTCAAACTGGTGCAGTGCTGACTGGAGGAACTCGTAGTTAGTGATATCCCCAATAAATAGGTCTATGGATTTGCCGGTGAGGTCCTTCCAACGCTGAAGGCGTTGTTGAATGGGTGCAATAGGGGTTAGGGTATCTGCGCCTAGTTGCATATCCCAGTGACGCCGCACCAGGCTGTCTAGAATGCCGACTTCGTATCCTCGACTGGAAAGATAAAGCGCGGTTGCCCAACCGCAGTAGCCATCACCGCCAATAACCAAGACTTTCATACGGGTTCAATTAATCTTGCTTGCCAACACTCGGTAAATTTACCAGGTAATGGTACCTTCTAGACCATCGAAGTGAATTCCTTCTGAGCGATCGCCGGTACACCCCATCGAGCTTGTAGTCGTTTGCTTCTTTCTCGTATTTCTTCCCTCCTTCGTCATCAATCTTTGGGAGGAAAGCGTTGTTGTCCCAGTGGCGGCGACCCAGCAATCAGGGCGACCTAGCAATCAGATGTGAAAGTGTCTCCAAGACCTCCAGATTGAAAGTTGAAGGTTCCTAGCGACAAGGAACCTTCAACCTTTAGCTTTGAACCCTTTACACCTTCACTTCCTCGGCAAAACTTCCCCAACGGACGAACTCGAAAGGACCCCCGACCGATCCCCAAATATGCTCATCGGTTTCGGGATCGCGTCCCCGATCGAGACTGATAAACCTGTTTTCGTCAATCTCAAAGGTGCTGTCGAGATAGGTGTTTTGACCTTTGCGAACCACCATACAACCTTTACCGGGTTCGACGTAACCTTTGAAGCTGTGACCTGTCCATTCGACGATCATGTTACAGCCTGGTAATTTTTCCAGTTGGTCCGCTTTGAGGTTGTGCAGGCGCTTGGGGTCGCGGGAGGCACCATAAAATTGTTCTTCATTCTTAACTGTGTAGTTTTCAATTTCGATGCGATCGCCATTCGTAATTAACTTTAAAACCCGCAGCCGATATGGGTCATTAATCATATAGTCATACGCTTGTTCCACCAGGAAACTCACGCCAGACAACAGTTCTAGCGGTAGGGGACGCATACAGACGCGGATATGGGCAAAGATGGGAGGATTTTCAAATGCTTGTGCCTGGTTGCTGAAATCTGCTGCCATCCAGCGAGCTAAGGTAGCAATATCAGTAGAATGCGTCATTGTTTATTAAAATGCCGTTGTTGAGAAATGATCCCCCTTATTTTAAGATGCGCGATCGCTCCTCCTAAAGTTTCTTGAAACGATGAAGCCATTAGAACGAATGCAGTTGTCTTTGACGGGGCTTTCTGTCGGAGATGCCTTGGGTGACAGGTTTTTTGGGCTGGGAGAGGAACTGAACGAAAGAATTCAACAGCGTCAAGTTCCTCCCAGACGCTGGCGCTACAGTGACGATACTGAGATGGCACTGTCTATCGTGGAGACACTGTGGCGTTATGGAAGGATAGATCCCGATGCTCTTGCCGCAGCGTTTGCCGAACGCTTCAACCCTTCTCGCGGCTACGGTGCAGGGGCGCAGCAGCTGCTAACAAGGCTGCAATGGGGCGCAGACTGGCGCACGGCAGCTTCGGAGATGTTCGGGGGTACTGGTTCTTATGGCAATGGTGCGGCGATGCGGGTAGCACCGTTAGGCGCTTATTTTGCTGACAATCTGGAAGCGGTGCGAGAAAATGCAATTCTTTCAGCGCAACCAACACACGCTCATCCAGAGGGAATTACTGGAGCGATCGCTGTTGCAGTTGCGGCTGCGATCGCTTACAGGGTGGGTGAAGGTGAATTGATGTCTGGAGAGCAATTTCTCCAATATGTTGTCGAAAATATCCCGGAAAGCGAGACACGTAGCGGCATTCGGCAAGCGATAGATATTCCGAGCGATCGCTCTCCACCTGTGGTAGCGCAACAACTGGGTTCCGGCTACAAAATTTCAGCTCAAGATACGGTGCCTTTTGCCCTGTGGTGTGCTGCCCATCATCTGGAAGACTACCAGGAAGCTTTCTGGGCGACAATTAGCGGTTTAGGCGACATGGACACAAACTGCGCCATTGTAGGCGGGATTGTTGCCCTTTCCGCACGCCAAAAAGGAGTCCCTACCCCGTGGATTCAGGCGAGGGAACCGTTGCCAGATAATTTTTCAAGCATTTTTGCTGGCGAAAGTTATTAAAAATGCAAAATCAAGTTAAAAAACTGAACGCGCTACCCGTTTTAGGTAGATGCACAGGAGATACACACAAGATTTTCTTGCTCCCCTCTCCGTGAAGGTCGAGTGGCGGGGAGTGAAGTTTTTCTTATCGCATTCAAATAGGTTTAAGCTGAAGAAAAAATCCCCTTTTTGTTATTTTTTTTTAGGTTCCTCTATCTGGGCTGGGCACACTGCTTGATAAAAATCCCCGATGATACTTCCCGATTGAATTTTTGCTTCTAGCAGCTTGTCGTTTTTACCTACGTCGATATCCCCGACAATCCGACCGCTTTGGTCAAAACGAATAGACCGACGCCATCGGAATAAGCCTTTTTTACACTCTATTGCATGATAATTGTCCACCCCAATCGCACCATCTGCTTCCGGAGCTTGAAACAGATTCCGTCGCCAGAATTCTACAAGATTTCCCTGACGCACAATCCGCGCATCGTCGATATAGATAGGGGTGTTGTCGAGGGTTTTGCTTACGGGCACCCAAGCCGCGATCGCTCTTGACGTAGCAATCATTGTCATCAAGCTGATCCCGGATACTATAGCGAGACGCGAATGTTTGAAGGTAAACAACTTAGTCATGGGATTGCAAAGATTATCGAGATGAATTGAAGGGTGAGAAATGCGAGCGTCAACTGTTTTTAACGCTTACTTTTGAGTCGGAACAATAGGAACTGAGTCGTCTGTTTATCTTGGAAATTATCATCACTGACTAGAAGTAAACTTTGGCTGCCATCCGGCAAGCGGGGGCCAAAAGTCATGCCTTCCAAATTGCCCAACGGAATGCCTATTTCATCCAAGTCCAACAGCAACTTTTTCTTCACTGGCTCAATGCCGGTAAGCTCACCTTTAAGGCTGGGAACACTAGAAATATCTGTTGCCCCGCCCATTGCTGCCTGATAAATTCTCACCCTGTAACCTAACAGGCTCAAAGAACGTTCCAAGGTGAGGAAGTGCCCCCCTGCATCTAAAGATAAAAATTCCGGCAAGCCATCTTTGAGTGCCCCACTTGGAGGCGGTTCCATTGCATATAAATGTTCGGCAATCAACAGCGGTGGGCCATCGCTGAGCAAATAGTGCAAGATCCGACATTTTGCTCCCTGCTTTGAACTAATTGCTTCGCTATCCTGCATCAATGATGACTCAGTGGCAGTAAATAGACGAAACGGTTCCCCGGCTGCTGGGAGAGTACCGACGGGATTTAGGGTGAGGGCTTCAAACCCCAGGTTATTCTGGATGCCACGAGTCTGTGTTTTGTTGCTGTTGACATCGGGAAGATAGCGTTCCGGGATGGGTAAGTTCTGCCGCAGGCGTCCAGTTTTTAAGTCAAACTCCCCGATAAAGGGGGGAATGCCATCGCGGGCGACACCTTCGCTAGAGATAAATACTGATTGTTGAGGAGACAAGGCAATTCCTTCTGTATCCACCGTACTCTTGGGATAGGTATTGCCATCTTCCTTGGTTAGAAAGGTAACGTCCTCAACTTCTACTTTCTGGATGCCAATTTTGCCATCGCTGGCGTCATCGATAACTATGTTGAGGGTGTAGAACCGGGCTGGGGCAAACTTGCTGCGGTCATCCGAAATTGCGTAAAAACGGTTCTGCTTCCGGTCGTAGGTCAGCCCCGATAAGCCAGAAACAGGTGTATCCTTAAATTTCGTCTTGGGTAGCTGGTATTCCCCCAAAAAGTCGAGGGATAGATCCAGAAAAACTCGATCTTGTGTCATTCCTGGCTGAACTCCACAGGAAGTGACAAAAGTCAGTAAGGCGATCGCTATCCCCAGCACCCAAGATCGTGGTCTAAATTGCCCACCGTTCACCAGCTTTCTCCTAAACTTCACAACAAGCGCGGAAACTATCGCTTTACTGTAGCAGTCAGTTGGGTGAGAAACGCTACAACTTCTGATATTAACCAGGTCTGCTTGTATAGTTTGTTATTAACAATTTAAACTGCTCGCGCTAAAAATATTATGCAGAATTTGCTTGCTCGTCTGTGGTTGCAGCAACGTCGCTCAAGCGCTTTAGGACTGGGAATTGCTGCCGTTTTGTTCCTACTGTGTTCCGGTTCTGCCGGATGGGCAGCAACTGCGGCGGATAATAAACCCAAACCCAACCCCTTAGAGATAACGACACCCGATCCACTGCTGCCGCAGCCGCAAGTAGATCGTCCCCTGACTCCTGGAGAAATCAGCCAATTCAGGCAGGCTCTGGATGAATTAAATGCCCAGGCAGCGGCTCAGCTGAAAGCCGGGAATGCACCCGCAGCGTTTGAAATTTGGTATCGGGAATTGCGATTGCGGCGATCGCTAGGGACGGTGGAAGAGGTAGAAGCGCTAGGACGAGTTGGAGCGATCGCTTGGGAAAATAATCAAAAACTTGATTTGCAAATCATCACCAAGCGTCTGCAAGCAATTCAGGATCGGGCTTTTGGCAGGACACCAGAGCCGAAAGGCAAGCCCCGCCAGCAAACAAACCAAAATGGAGGCAAAACCGAAGAAATTGTTTTGTCTTCCCCTGTCTCCGCAGTGGACATAAAGCTGTTGCAAGCTTTGGGTCAAGCTTACCAGCAGATACGACTGCCAGCCCCCGCGCTAGAAGATTATCAGCTGTTGCTGGCTGATGCACGGCAGCGCCAAGATAAAGCCACAGAAGAGGCAATGCTGAAAATCATTGCCCAATTGCACATGAACTGGTTTGATTATCCCAAGGCAGCGGCAACTTATGAGGAATTGCTGAGTTTTGCCACTCAACAGGGCGATACGGTCAACCAAGTGGTTTATCTGCAACAGCTGACTTACATTTACGACAAGGCGAAGCAACCGGAAAATTCTTTAAAAGTGAAGCAACGGCTGGCAGAAAGTTACCTCGCCATTAATGATTTAACTCAGATACCAGCGTTGAAGATAGCGATCGCTACCGATTACGAAGCTCTCAAACAACCAGATGAAGCGAGTAAAAATTACCAAGAAGCCTATAATATAGCCTGGTCTTTACAGCAGTTTGCTTCTGCCAGCGAAGCTTTGAAAAAACTAGGAGATCTCTACCGAACTTATAAACAACCTGAATATGCTTTGCAGGTTTATCAAACTCTTTTGCAGGTAGAGCGGCAGTCCTACGATTACTATAACTTGATGAAAACCTACGACCAAATCGGTCAGATTTATCTAGAACGCGGGGACTTAGCGCCAGCAAAAGCAGCGTTTGAACAAGGGTTGGAATTGGCAAGGTCGTTAAAGTATCAGGAAACTTACTTTGCCAATCAGCTAGCGCGAGTGACTCAGCAAGGTTCGCAGTAGATATCGGTTCAGAGAAAAGCGAGCTCTTGTTATCTATAAGCCGCAAGCATTTCCAATCCCTAGTCAAAAATGGTCTAACTGGGCATTCTGCCCTTACAGGCGTTTGTCCCAGCAAAACAGAAAGTTTTATATTCCTTCAGAGAGAGCTAAGACCTCAGGAAGTTTCCCACCGAAGATTGATTCTGTTTGTTTTGGAAATTGATAACTTTATAAACATAAAGACAGCGCGGTTCTGAGCCTAAATATTAAATATTAGAACTGCTATCAAAATTATCTCCCTTCCTGAGATAGTCTTTCTCCCTTGGTTATAGACTTCTGTGATTTGGTGTTTGCTCTTAGAGCCAAGTAGAAATGCTTGGTTCGTTTTTTTTATCACAAGAAGAGTACATCTTAATTTTGTAAAAATGCAAGCGTGAGTTAAGTTACGGTTATAGAAATCAAGAAAAAAACTGTAAAGGTAAGGTTAATTTCTATCTTCCAGGAAGGTTTTCTGGATGTTTTAGTGGCTTACATCAGTTGTCTTTCGTCAGCTAGACAGTAATTCCACAAGCGTTTTACCTAGATATTCATACTGCGCCGGAGTGTTGTAAAGTTGAGCTGAAATCCGAATCAGCTGTTTGGGCGGTGCAGGCCAATAAATCACCGGCACCTGAATCCCAAAGCGATCGCATAACGCATCTTGTAGTGGCGGCGTTATTTGCATCTCTCCTGGGCTGTCTGGCATTTCATCCGGCAATGGCACGGTTGCCATCGAACCAATCATCTCATCGGGACACGGTGGCGACACCTGTAGCGTTTCGCAAAGTAGTTGTCGTGCTGTTAATGCCATTGCTCGGTTACGCGCCATCAATTCGCGCCATCCCCCCGGCAACAGCGAACCCAAAAACCGAATTGCCTCTGCGACACACAGATAAGCGCTGGGATCGTCGGTGCCCATCCAGTCGAATTCTAGATGAAAGCGCGATCGCTCTTTTCGGGGCGAGTTGGCACCATGACTAATCGTTAGCGGACGAATTGCCGATTGCTTGTCGCGCCGCACATATAAAAATGCGGCTCCTTTCGGGGAACACAACCACTTATGACAGTTGCCAGTGTAATAAGTCGCTCCGATTTCCCGCAGATTCAGCGGCAGCATCCCTGGCGCATGGGCACCGTCTATCAGTGTATCGACGCCGCGCTCTGCCAGTTGGTGAGCGAGTTGCTGGATAGGAAAAATTAGCCCTGTCTGGCTGGTTACATGATCTAGCAGCGCTAGCTTTGTTCTGGGTGAAACCTGTTCCATCACGGCTTCGATGACTTGTTCTGGCGATGTGATGGGAAAAGGTACTGTCGCCACCACTATCCGCGCCCCAGTCCGACTGGCAATGAAATTGAGCGCATTGCGGCAGGCATTGTATTCCTGATCTGTTGTCAGTAATTCGTCGTCTGGGGAGAAAGCAAGCGATGCATCGCTCGGATCGGCTAAGCCAAGCGATCGCAATATCGCATTCACTCCAGTTGTCGCATTCGGGACAAATACCAACTCTTCTGGATCGGCACCCACGAACTGAGCTAACTCATCCCGTGCAGCATCCAGCAGCGGCTCAAACTCCCGCACAAAAAATCGCAAAGGTTCCCTTTCCAGTTGCGCCCGGTAGCGTTGCTGGGCTTCCAGAACCGGCAGCGGACAAGCACCAAACGAACCATGATTCAGGAACGTTACGGCTGGGTCAAGCGACCATAACTTCTGAAATTCTGAATGGCGAAGGATGAAGTCTGAAATTTTCTCTTTCATGCTTCATCCTTACAATTAAATTAATTAAACTCCCCAGGCAAGATTCGAACTTGCGACCAATCGATTAACAGTCGATCGCTCTACCACTGAGCTACTGAGGATCGTTCACTCAATCTTTTCAACAGTTACTAATATTAGCGAGTGCCAATATAACTTGTCAAGCCCTTTTATAGTTTTCTGAGAAATTTTTTTGAGCCGAATGAATGTTCAGTTATTTCTGGTTCAAACGCCACTCAGCCAGACGCTCGCGAGCTTTCGCATCCAGGGAATTCGCTAAAAAACGCCCCGACGAATGTTTCTTGGGTCTATTTTTGCGTATAACCGCACGAGCGGTTAATTCTACGTCGTAACCCAGCTGTTGCGCTGACATCCATTCTGCGCCATACCCCACTACTGTTAATTGCTGCGCCCGATCTGATGTAGCGACAATCAAGCGCCGTGCCGATCTGTAGGGATTGTAACGAAAGGAGGCACAGGTTTTTTCGATGTAAGTATCTGCTGTCTGCCCAAAATCCGTGTAATAGACTGATAGCTCGTGGGTGATAGATTCACAATTACTGCGTGTGTCTTGATACTGGGCATCAAATACAACTTGAGTTTCAAAGCCCTTAAAAGCGCTGTAATTGACCAAAGCCTCAATTAATTCAAGACGAGCGGCTTCTAGCCCATTGCGATCGCGGGTTCTTTGCAGGTAAGACCATAGTCCAATGACGTTGTAGCCGTCAACGAGCAAAACAGCCTGCGGGGATGGGCGTTGCATTGTTTTAAGCCAAGATTTTTTAGGTGAAAATAACTATTTCATCATCTTAACAATATAGTCAAGTCAGTTCTGTCGTCCTTTTTGCAGAACTAGGCAAAGCCTGCCCAAAAATAGTTTTTGGTTACAAGGAGGAATCTTGGGTTTGCAGGAGGCGTTGTCTTAAGCGTTTGGGTTCTCCTCGATCCACTACGCAGCCCTGCTCTAGTAAGAATGCCCCGTCGGCATAATTTAACTCATCTAATCGATGCGTGACCCAAAGGGCAGTCAGACCCCGGCTTTTCACCAAGCTTTGCACTTGCGCGACTAAATCCAACTGAGAATCCGGATCGAGCAGGGCGGTGGGTTCATCTAATAGTAAGACTTCCGATCGGCGGGCGATCGCACCGGCAATGGCAATTCGCTGTTTCTGACCCCCACTCAGAGCATAGATGGGGCGTCGTTCCAGCGCGAGTAAATTAACCGCTGCCAGTGCTTGCTCTACCCGCCCGCGTATCTCAGCGGGCGAGAGATTTTCCTCCACCAGCCCAAAGGCAACATCAGCCCCGACTGTCGGCATCACCAACTGATGATCGGGATTCTGGAAGACAAAGCCAATTGGGTTTAATATCTGAATTTCTCCTGCTTGGGGACGCAACAGCCCAGCCAGTAATCTCAACAATGTTGATTTTCCACTGCCGTTGGTGCCCAAAAGCATCCAGAATTCACCCTTGGGCACCTCCAGAGAACAGGAATCTAAGACTTTCTCCCCTTTAGGCCAGTTGAAGCAAAGGTCTTTGACTTGAATGGCAGGCTTGACCATTTCGACACCAGCAGGAAACGTTTTCATTCAGCGAGGGCGAAGAAGCCGGGAGGTCTTCCAGCCGATGCTGTGCTGGATTTCTGAGATACCTGAACGGCAACAATCTCGCTACTGAGAATGCCGATTTTTTTCTCCGGCTGGCGTTCGCAAGTGAGTTCTAACAGTTGCGCGTTGCCAGAGCGGATTGCATTCAGAATTTCTTGGTAAACACTTTGGGCATCTTCGTCTGACTTCCGTTGCACCGACAACGACATCGGCGTATTTTTCAAAATTAGGTCGATTGTAAACATGAGTTAAGCAATTGCAATTAAATATCGGCTCCACATCCCTAGTATCTCAGACGCGAGCCAGTTGCTGCCCGATGGGAAAATTCGTTGAGCAGGGGAGAAAGGATTTCATCTTCGCCTCTATCTTGGCGTTGGTAAGTTTTGCTAATCCTTTACTAGCCTGGACTTTAAGCGCACTCACTCCCTGAACTGTCACGAGTGATGAACATCTGCGATCGCATCTGTCGCCCCTACCGCTAAATATTAAAATGAGTTAAATAAATTTACCCAAAACTGTGCAACTTGGACATAATAAGATTAAACTCAGTAAAGAATCGTAAACTAGATTGACATCCTAGTTTGTTTTCTGCGTAGCCCATCTAGTTACAGGTGGAGCCAGCAGAAATCGCGATGACTGTACTTATAACTAACCTGTTTGGAGATTTGCTGTCATGACTATCGCAGTCGGACGCGCGCCAAGTTCAAGAGGGTGGTTTGACGCCATTGACGACTGGCTCAAGCGCGATCGCTTCGTATTTGTCGGCTGGTCCGGCCTACTGCTATTCCCCTGCGC
>NZ_JAMPKB010000019.1:0-94248 GCF_039961925.1 Trichocoleus sp. DQ-U1
TTTTCAGGACGTTATCGCAATCGCAGGCAGAGATTTGGTTTGCGCTTAAACCTAATTGCTGGCTTGCTGAACTACGAACTGGCACATGCCTCCTGATTCATGCAGGAGGTCTATTTAACATTCTTCATATCTTTTTAGGGAACACATACATATCACAAGAATGAATTATTTTATCAAACTTGGACTTATCAAATCCCCTATTGTAAATTTGGAAAAGACGCTTTTAAAATCAAAGATAAAGTACAAGAACTTTTAGATTCTTGCAAAAGTTGAAAAGCGTAAGTGCATTAATGTTTTGAAGAATAACAATAGATAATTTTTATTTCATCTTAGAGCTATCTTCGAGAAATTCTAAAGTTCTGAGCAGGCGAATTGCTGACTCGTAGGCTTCTTCGGTTAATTCGCGTGACTCTTCTGTACTGTCTACCAAGTCATCAACCACTAGCTTCAGAAAACCAATCATGGGGTTCAGACGAGACCGAACTTCGTAAGAAGTTTTGACTAAAGCTTCATTAACGGCGGCTTTAATGACATTTTGAGTTGTTTCAGAGAACTGCATTGAGTACAGACGGGTATAGTAGCCGTTTTTCTTTAAAAGTTCCGCATGAGTACCGAGTTCCACAACACGACCTTTTTCCATTACAGCAATTTGATCGGCTTTTTGCACGGTGGAAAGGCGGTGAGCAATGACAACTGTTGTGCGATCGCGGCAAAGTTCATCAATCGCCTGTTGTACCAAACGCTCTGAAACCGTATCCAAAGCACTGGTGGCTTCATCTAAAATCAAGATTTCTGGGTTGCGTAACAGTGCGCGAGCGATCGCAATCCGTTGTCGTTGTCCTCCCGATAGGAGAACTCCTCGATCCCCAATGGTTGTATCAAAGCCTTGAGGTAAGTTCACAATGAATTCGTAGGCGTTGGCTCGTTTAGCCGCTGCAATTACCTCTTCCTCACTCAATTTCTCCCATGCATAGGCGATATTATTGCGGACGGAATCGTTAAATAGGAACGTATCTTGGCTGACAATGCCCATCGCTTTTCTCAGTGAGTGCATGTCAAATTCCTTCATATCTCTTCCATCTATCGTGATCCGACCCTCTGTCGGATCGTAAAATCTGGGTAGCAAATCGACCAGCGTTGACTTGCCTGCCCCGGATGCTCCTACTAAAGCAAGAGTTTTTCCTTTAGGAATCCCTAAATCTATCTTGTTTAGAATTAAATCCTCATTCCCCGGATAGGCAAAAGACACGCCCTCAAAACGAATTTCCTCTTTAAATCCGGTGTAAGGAACGCCACCATTTACCATTAATGGCTTGTTATCCCGGCGCAAGAAATCTGTCACCACTTCAACGCTGGGGGCAGAGTTGGCAAATTCGCCCCTCGCACTGTTTAACTGACCCACGAAAGGCAGTAATCGGAACAGGACAACTAGATAAGTCAGCAGTACTGCCGAGAGCGACTCCAACTGCTGTAAAAATAAAGCACGACCTAACAATACAATTGCTAATACAACAATAATTCCCGATACTTCGTTGATAGGCGCAATCGCTGCCGAGTTCGCTTGCGATTGTAATTCCGCTTGTTCGCGTTCCTTGATCAGTTCGTTTAGTCGCTGGAATTCCCGCTCTTCATTGCTAACACTTTTGATAAGCCGAATCCCAGTCAAAACTTCAAGTTGGGCACTAGAATAAGCTTTTGATGCTCTTGATACTGCCTTCCCAAATTTTTTAGAGCGCTGGATATAAAATTGATTTGGCAGTGTTACTAAAATCAATAAAACTGTAGATGCTAAGGTCAGTTGCCAAGAAATTAGTAACAATATCCAAACAAATACTAAAATTGTGACTGCTGTGATAAATAGCCGTATTAAAACGCGAATTGAACCAGCAGTACGACTAACTTCTTGTCCTAACCGATTGATGATATCTCCAACTTTCGTCTTTCCAAAATATTCAAGATCGACATCTAATAATAGCTGAATTCCTTCTTTACGAATATCGTTGACCAAGGATTTAGATAAGTAGCTACCGACTAGAGAGCTTATATAGCTAGTCACATTTTTTAGAATAATGGCTAGTAATACTGCCGCAGTCATTGCGATGAGACGGTTTTCTCCAGTAAAACCGTCAAACACGGATAGCATTCTCCGAATCAGGGGGGGGCCTCCGGTTAAATTCAGCTGATTCTGCCCTAAAAAGTCCAGCACTACCGGCACAATTAAGGTTGTACTGACTCCATTAAATAGAGCGCCGGAGAAGCCCAGAATAACCGTCGCTATGACTAAGACGGGATACCGTAACGCAAATTGTAGAAGTAACTTATTAGAGTTTGAAAACATACTTTCTCTTCTGCTACGAAGCGAGCTTCACTTGATTGATAGTCTAAACTTTTCCAGCTAGTTGCAAATCTTTAATCACATCAGATAGTATAGATGCCATTGTCTCGGTACTATAGTGGGATATACATCTTTCTCTTGCTTTTATACCCTGCTGATTTGCTTCATCTAAATGCTCGAATATCCATTGGATTTTTTCAGCAATTTCTTCTGGAGATTCAGGAGCAACCAGATAACCTGTGCCGCCTAGAATTTCTGGAATATCGCCAACGTAAGTAGACAGAATTGGCTTTGCCATTGCCATTCCATCTGTTAATTTGAGCGGGAACTGAGCCTGTGCGGCAGGGGTATCTCGTTGGGGAACAACCACAATATGGGCAGCGGCTACCACAGCAGGCATTTCTGAAACTGGATATTTTGGTAGTTTGATAATCCAACGCTCCCACTGTTGCATTAATTGATTATCGTAGGCATCGTAGGGACTTCCCCCAACAATTACGAGTCTAAGGTCTGGCTGATTCAGCCGGTCTAGTGCTGCTAAGACATCTTCAAGACCTTTGTACGGTCGTGGCGCTCCTGGAAACATTAAAATACGGTAGCCTGTGAGACCATAACGGATTCTACTTGCTTCAGAATCGAATTGGCTAGGATCGAAAAGAGTAGTATCTTTACCATTCGGTAAATATACACCTCCAAAGCGATCTTTCAAAAATTGAGTGTGTAATGTAATCGTATCGGCATAAGATACTAAGCTTTCCATCCACTTTAAATAAAGAGGATGATCTGGATATCTTAATGCCCCATCAGCCTTCAAAGTATCTCTATAAAATTGCTTTAAACTGGGACGATATTTCCAGTGTTCGCCTCCATGCCAACTGAGTTCCCAGTCATCTATATCTAAAATAACAGGACGACGAGCTGTCATTTTCTTAATAATAGATAAGCCGAAACTTGTAGGTTTCAGTTTAACGGCGTATATAATATCTCCATCAATTTGTTTTATGAGTTTTTGAGCTGCTTTTATAAAACCTGAATGATAAGCGCAAGGAATAGCCACAATTGGTATGTTCGACTGAGAGACTTCTAGCGATTCTTCACCAAAAACAAAGCCAAAAATTTTGACTTCAAGGTTAAGTTTCTTTAAGGCTTCATATAGCAAAAACGTACGAACAGCCCCTCCCCATCTTCCTGCACCACTAGCGGATAGATCGCTTACAATCAATGAAATTTTTAATTTTTTGTTTTGCTGTAAATCCACAAATTTCTAGTTAAATTTAGATAGTTGAACATAGAATAAGCGAGTAATAGTACAGTCTAGCTGAAATAACCAATTTAATCCTTTCTAGAGACTGACTTCATTCTTTATCAGTATAATGGGTGAAGTTAAAATATCAAGAGACTGGAATAAATGTATGTAGGAAAAAACAATGGTAAGTAAATCAGCTAGTAGGGTTCGGTGTCTGTTCGGCATTCCCATCTGCTAAAAAAGAATTGAAGAAGGTCTAGTCAACAAACTTTAGATGACCCGTTTGGATATTGTCAAAGATGCGATTAAGCTGGCGACGTTCTTCGTCTGTCACTAGGTAATCAGAAAGAATAGCCGTTGTCAGATGCAGATACTCGCTTCGGGTCAACTGACCGGCTGACAGGATACGGTCTACCATTTGTTGAATCTGTAAGTTTGACTGGCGTTCTCGTGTCCATGCCATAGGTGGTTAGTGACTCCTCAAGTTTCGCCGATTATTTGGTGGCGTCTACTGTCTATTTAAGATTATCTGTTTGCCGTTCGTTGGCATTTGTCTAAAGTTTCTGTAAGAATAATGTTAAGAAATGATAAAGTCTTGTCCCATTGGGACACTCCCTTACAGAGGCAGTGGTAAATGCAGGTTGACCGAATTCCGGTACTTTCTGACAACTACATCTTTTTGCTGCATGACCCGACTCAGAAGATAGCAGCGGTTGTAGACCCCGCTGAAGCTCAGCCGGTACTGCAACGCTTGCAAGAAATTGACGTGCAGTTGGTAGCAATTTTCAATACTCACCATCATAGCGATCATGTGGGCGGAAATCGGCAGCTGATGCAACGCTTTCCGGATGTCTGCGTGTATGGGGGGGCTGAGGATAAAGGGAGAATTCCTGGGCAACAGGTGTTTTTGCAGGAGGGCGATCGCGTCGAGTTTGCCGGTAGAAGTGGCGAAGTTTTCTTTGTTCCCGGACATACCCGCGCCCACATTGCTTACTACTTCCTGCCAGCAACTGCTGAGGAAACGGGCGATTTATTTTGTGGTGACACCTTGTTTGCCGGTGGCTGTGGCAGGCTGTTTGAAGGTTCACCCACCCAGATGGTGTCAAGCTTGAGCAAGCTTAGGGCTTTACCGGATACTACCCGCGTTTGGTGCGCTCATGAATACACTCTGAAAAACCTCCAATTTGCTCTCACCGTCGATGGGGAAAATCCAGATTTACAATCCCGCTATGCTGAGGTCAAAGACGCCCGCAGTCGTTTGGAGGCAACGGTGCCATCGAAGCTAGGAGTAGAAAAGCGCACGAATCCATTTTTACGCTGGGACACTCCGACGCTGCAATCAGCAGCGAACAGCCAAGATCCAGTGCAGGCTTTTGCTCGGCTGCGGGGGATGAAAGATCGGTTTTAGGATTCTGTACCCCGGCAAACAGATAGGCATTCGCTGAATTCAGATTTTATATTGCGATCGCTCAACATATTTTCGTAGTATGGAGTGTTCTACCCCACGATTAATTTTCTTTTGTCTGTAGCAGAAAAAAAACTATGGCGAAGCGCGTGCAATTAGTTTTGAATCAAGATGTCAGCAAGCTAGGAAAAAGCGGTGACTTGGTTGAAGTCGCTCCCGGCTATGCTCGCAATTATCTAATTCCCCAAAAACTGGGAATCCCTGCCACTGCTGGCTTGCTCAAGCAAGTCGAACGGCGCAAAGAAAAAGAGCGGGTGCGCCTGTTGGAAGAAAAACAGCAGAGCCTTGAGCTGAAGACTGCCATAGAAGCTGTGGGCAGCTACACCATCGCCAAGCAGGTGGGTGAAGAAAATGCCATTTTCGGTACCGTCACGAGTGCAGAAGTGGTGACAGCCATTCTCCAAGCCACTGGGAAGGAAATCGATCGCCGGACGATCAGTCTTCCCGATATTGGTGAGACGGGCACCTACAAGGCAGAGATCAAGCTACACCCTGAAGTTAGTGCAGTTGTGCAAATTCAGGTTGTGCCCAGCTAATCGGAGCGCCTTGCCTGAAAAATTGAGTCGCCGCTACAACGGTTTGACCGATATTTTCCTGCCAAGGAAGGGGGTTGAGTGAAGCAGGAGTGCGATCGCTTAACCCCCGTTATCATAGTCATGGTCTGAATCTTTCTGAGAACGGCCTTGTTATGGCTAACGAACTAAATTTCCAAGGCAAAAACGGTAACGAAGCGATGTCGTCCTTGGCGAATCGCTTACCCCCCCAAAACATTGAGGCCGAAGAAAGTATTTTGGGAGGTATTTTACTAGATCCGGAAGCCATCGGTCGGGTTGCCGATATCCTTCTGCCAGACGCATTTTCAATTAACGCTCACAAGGCAATCTATCGCGCCGCCCTTGCCTTAAGCAGTCAAGGCAAACCCACAGATTTGATGAGTGTCACTACTTGGCTGTATGACAGGAGCGAACTTGACAAAGTGGGCGGACAGAGTAAGTTAGCCCAACTGGTAGATCGCACCGTGTCTGCTGTCAACATCGACCAGTATGCGGCACTGGTGATGGATAAGTACCTGCGCCGCAAGCTAATTCAAGCAGGCGGCGAGATTTCTCAGTTGGGTTATGAGACCGCGACCGAGCTGGCAACGATTCTCGACCAGGCAGAACAGAAAGTTTTTAGCCTCACCCAGGATCGCCCTCAGCAAGGTCTGGTACCAATTTCCGACACCCTAATCAATACGTTTCAGGATATTGAAATCCGCCATCAGGATCTGGCTCTCCCCGGTCTTCCCTGTGGCTTCTATGACCTGGACGCGATGACTGGTGGTTTTCAGCGTTCTGACTTGATTATCGTGGCGGGAAGGCCGTCTATGGGCAAAACGGCTATTTGTTTGAATATTGCCCGAAATATCGCTGAATTTCATAAATTGCCGGTCGCTGTTTTTAGCCTGGAAATGTCCAAAGAACAGCTGGTGCAGCGAATGCTGGCTAGCGAGGCAGGAATTGAAAGTAACCGCCTGCGGGCTGGGCGAATTAGTCAAAATGAGTGGGAACCACTCTCGCACGCCCTCGGCACCCTCTCGGAGATGCCAATCTACATTGACGACACGCCCAATATGACGGTGATGCAGATGCGATCGCAAGCTCGTCGTCTCCAGGCAGAACAGCATGGAGAATTGGGATTAATTCTCTTAGATTACTTGCAATTAATGGAAGGAGCCAGTGACAATCGGGTGCAAGAATTGTCGAAAATGACGCGGAGCCTCAAAGGTTTAGCCCGCGAACTCAACGTCCCGATTATTGCCTTATCCCAGCTCAGTCGCGGCGTCGAAGCCCGTAACAATAAGCGTCCGATGATGTCAGATTTACGTGAAAGTGGAAGTATTGAGCAAGATGCTGACTTAATCATCATGCTTTACCGGGATGAATACTATAACAATGACACGCCTGACCGAGGCATTGCAGAAATTATTATTGCAAAACATCGCAATGGCCCAGTAGGGACTGTGAGACTATTATTCGATCCGCAATTTACACGCTTTCGTAATCTGGCTTCTTCCAATCGCTGAGGATGGAACTCACGATAGGGGTTCTCAGTTGAGCGTGATGTATACACTCGCCACGTCACCTAAAAGCCGTCTCCGCTTTTAGGTGAGGCAAGGTGATTTCAATCAGTCTAGTTCACCTTGTTTCATAACAAGTTAAGAGTAGTGGGTAAAGATTACTCACTACTCTTGAGCCATGACCGACTTGAAAAGAGAGCTAATCGCCTTTAAAGAGACAGGACTTTAGCAACTGTCTGCACATCCTTATCGCCGCGTCCAGAGCAGTTGATGACAATGCGGGGATTGCCAGTCAGTTGAGGGCAGAGAATATCCAGGTAAGCGATCGCGTGAGACGTTTCCAACGCTGGAATAATTCCCTCTAGCTGCGACAACTGCCGAAACGCTACCAAAGCCTCTTGGTCAGTCACGCTGTAATATTCAGCCCGACCCTCATCCTTGAGATAACTATGCTCCGGGCCAACACCGGGATAATCTAGACCAGCACTGATAGAATGCGCCTCCACCACTTGACCATCCTCATCTTGCAGCAAATAGCTCATCGCCCCGTGCAAAACTCCCACCCGTCCCTTAGTAAGCGTGGCAGCGTGTTTCTCGGTATCAACACCCTCACCAGCCGCCTCAATTCCAATCAGCCGGACTGATGGGTCTTTCACAAACTCGTAGAAGAGTCCCATCGCATTTGAGCCACCACCGACGCAAGCTAGGAGAATATCCGGCAAACCGCCCCATTTCTCCATCGCTTGAGCGCGAGTTTCCTGACCAATTACTGCATGGAAGTCGCGCACCAACATCGGATAAGGGTGAGGGCCTGCAACCGAACCTAAGATGTAGTGAGTCGTTTCTACATTCGTTACCCAATCCCGAATGGCTTCTGACGTGGCATCTTTAAGCGTTCCGGTTCCCGCCGCCACAGGGCGCACCTCTGCCCCCATCAGCCGCATCCGGAACACATTCAGCGATTGCCGTTCCATATCCTGGACGCCCATATAAATGACGCAATCCAGACCAAATCGAGCGCAAACCGTGGCTGTAGCGACGCCATGCTGTCCGGCACCCGTTTCTGCAATAATCCGCTGCTTGCCCATTCGCTTCGCCAACAATACCTGAGCCAAAGCATTGTTGATTTTGTGGGCACCCGTATGGTTCAAATCCTCCCGCTTCAGATAAATTTGCGGCCCCGTACCATCTGGCTTTGCATAGTGAGCCGTCAAACGTTCGGCAAAATAAAGAGGGCTGGGACGACCCACATAATCCCGCAGCAATCCTTGAAGTTCCTGCTGGAAAGCGGGTTCAGCTCGGTATTGTTGAAAAGCAGCTTCCAACTCACTCAGCGCTGGCATCAACGTTTCCGGCACGTACTTGCCGCCAAATCGTCCAAATCGCCCTAGTGCGTCGGGTTGTTGTGTAGAAGCGTTAGCAGTTTCTTGGGAATCCGGAGAAATGGGAGTACGTGTCACAGCGAATTGTGGGAATTACAACACAAACTTCATTATAGTTTCGATGAGTTTATCCAAAACAAAATTACTGGGCTGGAAGGTTCTAGTGTCTCGGAGATAGAGTGGGGCTGGGAGGTGCAGCCGTTGAGATAGGAACTGGAGTGGCATTTGAAGACGGCGGCGGCGACTGGTTCGATTTTGGCGGCGAGATTTAACAAATTCGCTAAAATTGCCCTACAGGGTAGACAGGTGCGCTCTTACAGATGTATCTCACACTTTCATTGAGAACTGCTACATCTGAATAAATCGCGGACAAAACTCGCGCCCAAATTTTGAAGAGATTTCCGGCTCCTTCTCGATCTAATCTGTTCTTGAATAACTTATACCCGACTCACTGTTATGTCTTCTTCCAAGGGCAAAGCATCCAGTTCTAAAACACCCGCTCAAAATCGCGTTATTTACTCGGAATTCGGAAACACCGATAATTCAGATGCCTTAGAACGACCCGTGCCAGAACTACCGCCCAATCAGCAAAACCTCAAGGTTCAGGCATCTCGGAAAGGAAGAAAGGGCAAAACTGTAACTGTAATCAGTGGCTTTCAGGTAAAACTAGAAACACTGGAAGCCCTGGCGAAACAGTTGAAAGCTCAGTGCGGCACGGGGGGCACAGTGAAGGAAAATGCGATTGAAATTCAGGGCGATCATACTCAGAAACTCGTCCAAGTTCTCGCAACTTTGGGCTACAAAGCGAAAATCAGTGGCGGCTGACTTTAGTTGGAAACGGGATGAAATGCTAGAAATCAAAGTACGGATCTAGGATTATCAATTGCTCTCTCGATGGGAGTGGAAAAACACCGATAATCGCCGGTTTAGTCAGCTTGGGTAAGGCACATTTCTCAGGAAGGTTGCGCTTCAGTAACAGTCGAAGGCTTCAGCGGCAACGACACTGTAAAGCAAGTGTAATTGGCAGCACTTTCTAGATGAATCGTGCCTCCTAAATTGGCAACCAATTTCTGTACCAGCGCCAGTCCCAAGCCAGTCCCGCCTTGCTTCCAGGGATCGGAGTTGGGAATCCGGTAAAACTTTTCAAATACTCGTTCGCGCTCGCTGGCTGGAATTTCCACGCCAGTATTTATTACGCTCACTTCCATCTTATCTGCGACGCTACGTGCTTTTACTGCAATCCGTTCGGCTGATGGCGTGTACTTGCAGGCATTGTTGAGTAACTCGCTGAATATGCGTCCTAAACTGGTGCGATCGCAAATTAACGGAGGCAGTTCGGACTCAAGGTGAATTTCTAAGTGGCGATCGCGTTCTTGGGCTGGCTTTTGAAAAGTTTCTACAATTGTGGGAAGCCAATCTTCTAGCTGAATGCTTGTCAGTACCAAAGGCTGAATCTCTGCATTGATTCGCTGCCACTCTAGTAGATCGTTGATCAAGTTGGTTTCTCGCTCGCATTCGTTATGCAAAATATGGAAGTAGCGAGCCACTTTGTTTCTTTCTGCGGGCGGCTTCGAGAGTTCTGCAAACAGTCCGTGGTCTTTATTCAAGGCAATCCCCAACATCTGAATCGCCATTTTCATGTTGGCAACTGGCGATCGCAATTCATGGGGAACGGTACTGAGAAAGTCATCTTTGAGGCGATTCAGCTTTTCCAGTTCTGCGACTTGCGTTTGTGCTGCTTGGTAGAGTCGAGCTTGTCGAATTGCGATCGCGCATTGAGACGCCACTTGCTGCACAAGCTGGATTTCTAGCTCGTTGAAAGCTTCTTCCTGCCGCTTAAATAACCAGAGATCCCCAAATACTGCTTGGCTATCAAAAATCGGACAAGCTAGGATAGCCACCGATCCTCGAATCTCAGGGATTAGGTAACAAAACTGGAAATACTGACCTTTCAGTAATTGAGCATCGTCTTGAAAAAGGTCAGAAATTGTGACGACTTTTCCTAGTGCCGATGGCAATCCTTGGGTGTATTCGTGAGCGATTGTTGCCGTGGTTTGATTGGCATCGTATAAAGCTGTATCGCAGCCTTCAATCCCTAACACTAACGTTAATTCTTCGACAGCCGTTTGCAAAATATGGTTTTCGTCGAGGCTATCGCGAACTTTGTCAGTAATGCGTTTAAGCATTGCTTCAAAGTCAAGGATCTGTTGCAAGTGGATTGTGCGATCGCGATTGAGCTGGTCGTGGGGTTGCTCGTGCAGCGTTTTTTGCAACCTCGTATCCCTTACCCCGCTATCATTTTGGGCAATTTTTCCCTCAACCTGATTTTCTAGATCCCTATCGGCGCACTCCCAATTTGTCCCCGAAAAATCTACTACCTGCTCGGCTTGACACGGAAGCATTTGTTGCAGCAGCCAGCGCAAACCTACGACTTGCAGATGTTGCGGCTCTTGCACTGGCTCGACAGTGACGATAGCCTTAAATGTCCTACCCTGCCTTGTTTGCAGGCGGATTTCCCAGTTATTGACAACAAATCCCTGTTGTAGGGCGCTGAGCTGAGTCTGAAAGTCGTCGC
Source organism: Trichocoleus sp. DQ-U1 (assembly GCF_039961925.1). Lineage (NCBI taxonomy): Bacteria > Bacillati > Cyanobacteriota > Cyanophyceae > Leptolyngbyales > Trichocoleusaceae > Trichocoleus > Trichocoleus sp. DQ-U1. Next base: position 11,063 of record NZ_JAMPKB010000019.1, read on the forward strand.
GAGCATCCGTGACCACGAACTCCACCAGCGCCTTACCGACTAAGCTTTCTTGAACGCTTTCGAGCCACTCACCGCTAGTCCGGTTGGCTGATAAAATTACGGCTTCTGGATTTGTCACCAAAAAGCCAATCCCCTTTCCCTGGGAAACCACCTCTGAGTTGCTATAAGCAGGCTCGATTGCTTGTAAAGCTTTTTGGTGAGTGGAAAGGAAAATAAACTCACCTTCGGTTGGGGAACGCTGCTGTTCTTTGAGTCCTGCGTGATTTTTGTTAGCGAATTCTTGCTGAATTTGTTGGCGCAGTTGCTCAATGACGGCCTGCATTTCTTGCAGCTGGGTCGATAGTTTTTTCAGAGCATCCACGAGCGGCTCCTGGTGAGACATCGGTAACTTTCCAGCACATTGCCACAGATGCTCAAGCCGCTGTAGGGAATCTTCAATCTGCTGGTCTAGATCATTTACCATTGCACCCTTTAGCCGCCTAGACAACGCTTCTGTATCAGCAGTAATACCCATATCAGCAATGCTCAGATTTTGCCGGATTTGTTGCAATAATAGCTCTGCTTATTTGTGCCTTTATTTTCTTAATAGAATAACTTCATATTCTTTGGGGCAGCATCGCATCTTAGACTGATTTTCCCCAAAAAAGTTCCTACCTTGTTGATAAATATGCAGTGCAGCTTGATGTTCTGAGGATTTCCGCGATAGTTTCACACAAACCATTGCTTCTCGGCGCTCGCCCGCGATTCCCATTCCCAAAATCCCTCTCTACTGACGACTGACTTAATATTTTTAAACATTAAAGATTTTTAGCATTTTAGTAGCAAAGATAACAGTAAAGTTGTTTTATCTACTCACCGATAGATTGACAGTTCTATCGGAATAGAGAGAAGAATTCCCCAAATCAATGAGATCCTAGAAAATATTCCCATTAATTCTCAAAAGGTGTTTTTATGGATTTCTTCCGTATCCTGATCGCTATTTTTGTGCCACCGCTGGGTGTTTTCTTGCAAGTTGGCTTTGGAAGAGACTTTTGGATCAATCTCGTCTTGACTTTTCTAGGTTATTTTCCCGGAATCATTCATGCGGTGTGGATTATTATTTCGAGAAAATAGCGATCGCTCCTCCATTCCCCCACAACCTAACCATTCGGCTCCATCCAAAAGAAACAAGGAGCCATGAAGATGGCTCCTTAAATCAGCACGATTGATTTCTAAGGACAGTCGAGTCAATTACTCGGCTGCACTCAGCAAATTTCCAGCCGCAGTAGCGGGTAAAGTTGGTGCAACCAAACCGCGCGAGTAGAGAGGCGCTTTGGTTTGAGCGACTAGAGGGAGTACATTGTGAACCTGGGCAGCGATCGCTACAGTCTTCACATCGTAGGTTTGAGTTGCCACCTTGGGATAGAAACCAATTCCGATAATCGGAATAATTAAGCAAGCGGCAATAAACACCTCGCGCGGCTGGGCATCCAGCAACACTAAATCTGTCACCAACTCTTGATGCTGCTTTCCGTAGAAAACCTGTCGCAGCATAGAGAGTAAATAAACTGGCGTCAGAATTAATCCCACCGCAGCCAGCAACACCACCACTACTTTGAAAGTGGAACTGTAAGCATCGCTCATGGTGAAGCCTAGAAAGACTGTCAATTCCCCGACAAATCCGCTCATTCCCGGTAAGGCAAGAGAAGCCATTGAACCGGCGGTGAACAAAGCAAAAACTTTAGGCATTTGTTTCGCCATTCCCCCCATTTTTTCCATCATCAGGGTGTGGGTGCGTTCGTAGGTAACGCCTGAGAGGAAGAACAGCGCCGCTGCAATCAACCCGTGGGAAACCATTTGCAGAACTGCACCGTTTAGCCCTAAGTCAGTGAACGAGGCAATTCCAATCAGTACAAAGCCCATGTGGGCAATCGAAGAACAAGCTAGCCGTCGTTTGAGATTGCCTTGAGCAAAAGCGTTTAAAGAACCATAGACAATGTTGACGACACCCAATATCACGAGTACTGGGGCGAAATAAACATGGGCGCTAGGCAGCATTTCGATATTCATGCGGATTAGCGCATAGCCGCCCATTTTCAGCAACACCCCAGCCAAAATCATCGAGACGGGGGCGGAAGCTTCGCCGTGAGCATCAGGTAGCCAAGTGTGCAGCGGGAAAATTGGCAGTTTGACGCCGAAGGCAATCAAGAACCCAGCATAGGCCAGGAGTTCCAATGCTAAGGGGTAATGCTTAGCTGCCAGTTCCGCCATGTCAAAGGTGACGGTATCGCCATAGAAAGCCATTGCTAAACCGGCAACCAAAATGAACACCGAGCCTAAGGCAGTGTAAAGGATAAATTTGGTTGCAGCATACTGGCGCTTTGGCCCTCCCCAGATGGAGATCAGCAGGTACACCGGCACTAACTCCAGTTCCCACATCAGGAAGAACAAAAGCATATCCTGAGCAGCAAAAACGCCAATCTGAGCGCTGTACATTGCCAGCATTAAAAAGTAAAACAAACGTGGCTTATTTGTAACGTTCCAAGCCGCGAAGATAGCCAGGGTGGTGACTAAGCCGGTCAAAGCAATCAACGGCATAGACAGCCCATCCACCGCTACAGACCAATTTAGACCGAGTTGAGGCACCCAAGAATAGGTTTCAACTAACTGAAATGTTGGGTTTTTTAAGTCGTAGTGACGCCAAAAGGTATAAACAATCAGAGCAAAATCTACTAACGCTACGCCCAATGCGTACCAGCGGACGGTCTTGCCGTCTTTATCCGGTAGTACGGGGATGGCGAAGGAAGCGAGTAACGGCAGCAGAATAATCGTGGTGAGCCACGGAAATTGAGTACTGATCATCAGAACCTACCCAAGGTTGAGGCGATATTGCGGCATTTAGGTGGCGTATTGCAGGCACTCAACAGAGCAACCTGTACTTCGCCAAAGTTTCCTGTATAGACTCAATCAGAAGTGATGTCTTAGGAATTTATACTTACCCTACGAATATAGCTCTAGTTGTTTAAATGTTGCAATATGTTAATTTAAAAATTTTTATGTTAAGCATCTAGGCAAAAAAAAGACGGCTGCGATCGCCATCTTCGAGTAAATATTTGATAAGAACGCCATAACTAATGCGCTCAAGAGCGCCCAAAGACCCTTGCTCAGTTAATGCAACGCCAATACAGGCTTCCCGAATAGAGTGACGCGATGACCGCGAGAAACCAATTCGTAGCCTAAAGTCGTCATCGGGTTGAGATGACCGGAGGCGGTAGGACAGATGATGCCAAAGTGAGTCATCGGAAAGCCCCTATAAACAGAGACGTTTGACGAAAACAGTTGGCTCAGTGTAGCTTTTTGCGCTTACAGATTACTGGTGAGTAACCATTTGTTGCAGCACCTGTCGTATTACATCTGACGGCACTTGGTCGGTTACAGTTACTGCCCCAATCTGGGTGGGAAGGACAAACCGCACCTTTCCATCTTTCACTTTCTTATCGGTTTGCAGCGTCTCAATAATTGCTTCGATGTCTAGCCCTGCTGGTAGCTGGGTGGGTAATCCGGCTTTTTGAATTAGGGCATCTTGACGTTGGGCGTCTGCCTTGTCCCACATCTGAAGGTTAACCGCAATCTGACCCGCCGCGACCATCCCAATCCCTACTGCTTCCCCGTGGTTCACGACACGGTAGCCGGTTAAGCTTTCTACAGCATGACCGATAGTGTGACCGTAGTTGAGAATGGCGCGGAGTCCAGCTTCTTTTTCATCTTTGCTGACGACATCGGCTTTGGCTTGGCAGGATCGTGCCAGGATTTCTTGTAATAAACCAGCGTCTAGAGAGGGGAGTGAGTCAAGATATGGCGATCGCTCCATCTGCTCAAATAAATCAGCATCCCAGATAATCCCATACTTAATCACCTCTGCCATCCCCGCCCGAAACTCTTGCACTGGCAAAGTTTTCAGCACCTCTGGGTCAATTAAAACCAGCCGCGGCTGATGGAAGGCACCAATTAAATTTTTTCCTTGGGGATGATTAACGCCGGTTTTGCCGCCAATGGCAGCATCAACCATTGACAAGAGTGTTGTCGGAACTTGTACGAAGTTAATCCCCCGCAGCCAGGTAGCCGCAGCAAAGCCAGTCATATCACCAATTACGCCACCGCCTACCGCAACAAGCGTTGAAGAGCGTTCTAGGCGATTTTCCAAGGTGGCGTCGTAGATTTTTTGGACAGAGTCGAGGGTTTTGTAGCGTTCGCCAGCGGGAAGGGTTAGTTCGGTAACGTCAAAACCAGCTTCTTTAAGGGATGCGATCGCTTCTTGACCATAGTGCCGAAAAATTTCTGGGTTAGAAACAACCAACACTTTCTTCCCCAAGTTCAAACTGGTCATCTTAGCGCCTAGTTGCCCTAGACCAGAAGATGCGATCGCAATTTCGTAAGCCTGCTGCGGTAAATTAACCCGAATCACCGATTCCATAAACCAAACCCCATCAACCAACAAGCGCCCGTGGGCTGTATTCTACTCCACTTGATGTTTCAATGGTGGATATTGCGTTCTATCGGAAAAATGGAAATCTCTGGAGCGATCGCTTACTTCTTACTTTTGGGTGGTGCTTTTGGTGTTGCTGTGGGGCTGTATTTCGGCCTCCGCGCCATCAAGCTGATCTAATCACTAGCCTGCTGGCGAAGGATGAACGATGAAGGAATTGTTCGTTCTGTACTTCTTTCCTACTTCATCCTTGCTAAAGGCAGGTTACAGAAGGATATAAGAAGACGAATCAACGAATCCTTTCATCTCTCATCCTTCTGTTAGACTTAACACCTTTACGGTAGATTGCTTTGGGGTACTCTCACAGGGCTTGCTAGTCACTCGACGCGCCATTTGGATTGTTTTTGGCAAAACTCCCACCAATTGAGCCAGAATCTCATCCGGCATTTGGGCAGTCGCTTCAAGACCAAAGTATTTTTCAAATACAACTAAAATGACACGGGCACGCTGCAACGGAACGCAATACTCCATTGCTTTTTGAGTAAAGCGAATCCATTGTTGCCGAATTTCATAAGCTTTTTGTCGCTCGACGCGAGACTCAGGACAAACCACTGACGGGTTGCCAATGGGAATCACCCGGCTACAATTAATATCAAACAGACTGCCAATCCCTGCACCAGGACCTGCCAATTCTGCATGGTGGCGATGACAGATAATTAAGGCGCTGCTGCGACAACCATTGACCCGGAGGAGCTGTCCGCTGTGCAACTGGCTTAAGATTTCTGTGGGTTGATTAATCGGTTTGGTGATGAGGGCTTTGTCGGGCATCGTAAGTCACAGAATCCTCTAAATTGAGTATCTTGCATTTACTTATACCCCTCGGTGATCGAATCTGTTTAGGGGGTGTGATACCCATTTGACTCATTAGTGATTCTTATCACTATAAATCCTGTGACTCACTAGAGATGAAGATGTTTACCCATCCAGGATTGGACTTGTAGCACAATGCTTGAGGACGTTTCCCTAGGCTAGCGTTGTGCTTTCCAGCCAATCGTCTGACGGCATCTTCAACTTTTCAAAGGAGTTAGAGTCGCCAGAGGTAATATCGCTGTTTTAGCTTTGTCGTTGAGTAGCAGTTTGCCAGATGCATCGACACTAAAATCTTTTCCTGGCATAAATCCTTTGCAAATCAAACGTTTGCCGACAGCTACTGAAGTAATGGTGCGAATTTCTTGCATTACATCGGCAGGAATGAGATTCTCTATCGTCCACAACACTGAATCGCTGTCAAACCAGATTAAACGTTCGATACTCACCAGCATCATGCCACCGATCTCTTCGAGGGTCATCTGACTTCTCAAATTCGCTATTAGGTCTTTCCCAATCTGGCTATTGCGGGTCATCATCGCCCTAGCCATCTTGGCAATTTCTTGTTCTAACTCTAAGTAGTTCATGCCTGACATTTAGGTTTCCTTCCTAACTGTGTTTGCGGTTCTGCCAAGTATACCTAAAGAAAGAGTGAAATATACCTCTAGGAGGATGAAGAAATAAATTATTTTAGAAAGTATAAGCAGAACCTTGTCAGTAGCGCCAGACAGTAGAATGACTGCGCGATCGCTGTTATGGCGATCGCAAGAGTATATAGATGCTCTACGAAGACAGCTTGATAAAAATTGGATAAAAAGTAGAAATTTGAGACATTTCTGAGCGATGTGAGTGCTGAGCGCATACCGGGAATCGTAACCAGAAAAAAAAACCCCTTAACAGGGGTCATTTAGTCTCTACTGAAGAATATTTATCGAGATTTAATCCGAAAGGGTGAGGGGATAGGTTTAACCTCGGTTTTTAATTAACATCACTTGCACAATCTGCACCGCCGTTTCCGTGGAAATCTCTAAAGCTTGATGCAAATCATTTAAAAAATTCTGTTCTTCTTCGGTAACGATGCCATCGGCTAAGACGAGATCGGTTGCCACTGCAAAAGCCGTTTCCTGTAAATCGTGAGGAAGAGATTCACGAGCCGCTTTAACCAACCCGCTAGGGCCTTGTCGTTTAAGAATACCGAGAAGTTTATCAAACATCCGTCTCATCACATCGTCTGGATAACTTCTGAAGAGTTTCATTCGAGACAGTGTAGAAGAAATGCCTCGTGCTTCTTCGTCGGAGAGGTATCCGTCAGAGGCACAAGCAGCTAAGGTAATAGCAGCAAATGCTTCCGTTGGACTAAGCGTTTCTTGAACTTTGTTCTGAGTACTGAATACTTTGTCAAACAAGCCCATCGCAGTCTACTCCTTAGGGGCATAGTAGGTAGGTATTTACTTGTCCTACACGATTGATGCTGATGATTCCAGAAGCCTGTCAACTTCAATTCGCAGCTTGGTTGAGTATGACGCGAGTCCTAGATGAGTATTTTTAACAGTCAAACTATTTGAGCGAGAACTTTTAGCGATCGCTGTTCAACGAGAACCGAGTTGCCGTGAGGGGGTGTTGTCGCTAGCTTTTTCAATCTTGTCGATCGCGATTAAACCCAGGTAAGAAGCCGCAAGGAGGAAGATAACGGAAGCTAAATAGGCGTTTTCAAGCATCCGTAGCGCGGTTTCAAAAGTAATGTAGGTCGTCATGGTTTGGCCTTCTCAGCTCTGGGCTGTTGTTGTTCTTCCCTTATTACTCCACACACTGGCTACTCATTTCCTCAGAAGAATCACTAGATTTAGGCTAAGAGCCACTAATATCCCGGTAATTACACGGGTTTGACTCAATAGGCTGGTAAGTCTCGTGAAACTATAAATACTAAAATTAACAGCAATAATACTGAGGCAACTGACGAAATGAGTGATTTAGCGAAGTTTCAGATTTTTAGTTCTTGATTTTTTATACTTAAATGTTTTTTATAATGAGGTGCGCGTTAGCGTACAGCCCCTTGGGCATGAAAACAGCGAAGCGAGGCGTTAGCCTAGCGCTGACTTGTCAGTTCGCCCACTTCAACGATTCCTGCGTTTTTGGGTTTGCTCTTGATACCGAGATTTGGTTCCAAGTTCCCTCTAAACTTGCAAGAAAAAACTTTTCCTAAGAAAGCGATCGCGTCCAAGTTTCTCGTAAACTTTAGTTTTTCTCAGCTTCCCGATCGTCTTAATTTTTTTAAGAAAATCAACATTTTCCCAATTAAGGGAAGATGTTGAGGCTTTTATCTTTGGGAATTAATTGCTTATTGTATACTAGTTCGCCGTTTCTAGTTACAGTAATTGCTAGTTAAATAATGTTTTTAAAATTTATTTATAAGCAGTTGATTTAGGAATTCATTCTTAGCCATAAATATTGGATCTCTTTTACCTTTAATATTATTATTTAATTTTGCTGTTTGTGCTTGCTATAGGCTTGAACAAAGGATTAATGGAGAGAATCAGATAAATGATCCTTTCAATTTATTAGACTGTCGGCAACTTGTAAAATTGGCAAGCTTTGGTTCCACATTACAGCTTATCAAAAAAAAATTAGTTTGTTTTTTTAAAACAAACTAATTACAGAGCAATGTATTCAAAAGCACTTAATGACTTAATATGTGGGTATTTCTTTGGAACAGCTACTCCTTCCCTTTGATAGAAGCAAAGGTTTAAACCAGTAATTAGATTAGTAAAAGAATCACCGCAAAAGGATGGAAATCATGTTTGCCATAGGGGATGATGTTCTTAGCCAGAAAACTGGGCATTTTGGCAAAGTGGTTGGTTACGGACATGAAATGGTTAATGGGGTTTATTTACCAACCATCAAAGTGCTTATAGCTGAAAGTTTAAAGTCTGGGAAAAAGGCTTTTGTAGAGGAGGACTTGCATTCAGCATGGATTCAACAGCAGACCGCTACTACTCTCTCTGCCAAATAAGTTTTTGGTAATACATTAAAGAAGCACGACAAGTGAAAACAAAGCCGGAGAAGCAACTCTCCGGCTTTGTTTGTATCTAAACGCTTTAAATTATTAGATTGCGCTCGATACCACCCAATGGATATCGTTTTAAGAATCACCATGCCCTTATCAAGCGCTTAGTCGGTTCTAGAACAAAGATAAAGTTCCTCAAGGGCTGGTAGTATCGTATTTACTTATCGCTGGTGAAGATTATCCTGGCGGGTTTTCCGGTTAGTCTGAGGCGTCGAGTAGAATCGAGGGAGCTTGTGTTTTCATCTAATTCTAGTCTGTGACCAGTGCTGCCCACTGTATTAATCCCGATTGTTCGCGTCCCTATCCCCAGCCTTGGGGAAACAAATTTTGCAACTGTTGTGGGGCACCGCTACATCTGAACAATCGCTATATTCCTCTCCAGACTCTAGGATCTGGGGGATTCGCTGCTATTTATACAGTCTGGGATTTGCAGTTGGCAAAAGACCGGGTGCTGAAGGTATTACTGGAATCTTCATCAAAGGCGCAGGAACTGTTTGAGCAAGAAGCATCTGTCTTAGCAAGTCTGCATCATCCGGGTGTCCCTAGCGTTGAGCCAGATAGCTATTTTGTGGTGAATTTGGGTCATCCCTCTTACCGGCGTCTGCCTTGTCTGGTAATGGAAAAAATTAACGGTCAGACATTGCAGGATATTCTGGAGCGCCATTATCCCCAAGGGTGTCCGGAGTCGCTGGTGGCAAATTGGCTCAAGCAAGCGCTCGATATTTTACAAGAGTTGCATCGACGGCAGATTATTCACCGAGATATTAAACCCTCCAACTTGATGCTGCGCCAGGAAACCGGGCAACTGGTGGCAATTGATTTTGGTGGGGCGAAACAGATAGGCACTGTCCAAGTGGGTCAAGAGGCAAGTTCAACGCGATTGATTTCGCCTGGATACAGTCCGCCGGAGCAGATTTTTGGGGGTGCGGTGGGACCGGCAGCAGATTTCTATGCGCTGGGTCAAACGATGATTCACTTGCTCACGGGTCGATATCCTCCGGAGTTGGAAGACCCGGCGACAGGAGAGTTACGTTGGCGTCATTGTGTCCCGGTGAGTCTTGCCTTCGCTGATTTGCTGGATGATATGGTGCAGGCTGATGTGCGCCAGCGACCAGCAACGGCTGTGGAAATTCAGCAGCGTCTGATTGGGGATTCTTCAATGAAGACGAAAACCAGCCAGGTTCCGCAGTCTTTCTCGGATGCGATCGCGACCATCGCTGGCAGAAGTCTGAAGCTGGTGTGGGTGGCGATCGCATCGATTGTGACGCTAGCGGGTCAAACGGCGCTTTTCGTGGTTCGAGCGATCGCTAAAGTTGTGACAGCTTGCCTGGATACGCTTTGGGAGATGCTTGTTGGCGGAATTGCGGGGGGGGTGTTTGCTGTTACTGGTTTTTCTTTGGCTTACGTGTTCCCTTTAGGGACTCATATTGCTGCTTTACTAGCGCAGCTACCACCTGTTTTCCCCTATATTCCACCCCCAGTCGGACAAGCAATTTTGCTATTTGCATTCGCTGGATGGGGAACGGCTTGGGGTCTTACTGAAGCAGGTGGCTTTGGTCAACGCAAGCGTCGTTTAGTAGCTGGATTAATGGGTGTCTTTGGATACGGGTTGGGGTGGCTGGTTTGCCATTTGATGCCTGCTGGGACGGTGCTGCAAATGGTCACGTTGATTGCAGTTGCTGTTGGCCCGTTAACGCTCGGTCTTGGTTTGCCCAGCCATCAACTGGTTCACGCCATTGTCGCCGCAGCTGGCACAGCCGGAATCTTTGGGGGTTTAGGGTTCTTTACTCTTAGTTCGTTCGCTCTCCTTCCTAGCCTTGGTTTTTTCAGTCTCCTGGGTGTCACGATTGCCTTCTGGCTGGGCGTGAGTTACTACTTAATTGTGCCTTTTCTGCGTTGGTTAGGTTGGCGTTAATGACGTGTCGCCTGAGCTGTACAGTGACTAACTATTTGTCATCGATGACAGATTGCTGTCGTTATGACGAATTGTGTGACGTTGAGACAAATTAATGTCGCTGAAGTAACAGTGACAAATTAATGTCATTCTTGCAGGGACTATCTATCTAGCTAGATAGTGTTAAGGAAGTGCGCCTTTGTACATTAACTAATTATTTGTCACTTTTAACACTTCAACCACGTCCAAACGACAGAATATACTGAGCCGCTTTCAATCCACCCCTAGTTGGGATGAAAGTTGAAACCCTATCGACCCGCACAGCAAGTCAACCTCGTTGACTTTTAACCCACTCCTAGTTGGGATGTAAAGTTGAAACTTCATTCACTCCCAACTTCCGGATTGGTCTTTCCTTTCAATTCACCCCTAGTTGGGATTGTCGTTGAAACCCATCTCCTGCTGGATTAGACCTTTCAGTTCATTCTTTCAACCCACCCCTAGTTGGGATTGTCGTTGAAACCGTTAACGCCAGCCTAACCAACGCAGAAAAGGCACCTTTCAACCCACCCCTAGTTGGGATGGTGTACACGATCGCTTAATCCCCGGAATTTGCGATCGCGCCTTGGAAGCTCTACTTGAGCAGACAGATTTAATTAGCAGCTCATGATAAAAAAAATTTTCTTATTGGCAATGGTTCTGATGTTGGGTGCTTGTAACTCTACAACAAATTCCAACCAGTCCACATCAACAACATCGACAACTTCCCCAACTCCCTCAACAGTGGCTGAGTTACCCAATTTGCAGTGTCAAGGCGAAGTCCCGCAACCTGTGAAAGCAACCCTTGGCGAACACCGCCTCGCTAAGGAATCCGATTTTGTACCGTCGATTCGCAACTTTAAGTCTAGTGAAACGCCGAACCAGAAGTTTACTTGCAGCATCTTCTCAGCTGATTTTAATCAAGATGGCTTGAAAGACTATGCAATGTTATTAGTAGCTGAAGAAACGGCTGATTTCCGATTTCAAATCGCCCTGAATCAAGGCAATGAAAAGTTTAAGCGATCGCTCGTGAAAGATTACAGGCGCACCACGAAGCCAGAAGAAGGGGTAATTTACACTTCAATGGACTTCAAACCCGCAGGAGAAAAAGGTTTAGCTAACCGCAAGTATAGTCCTTTGAAAGCGGAATCGCCAGAAGAAAAAACCTATGTTAATACACCAGCGATTGAATTGTGGAAAGTTAGTAAGACCGATGAACCACCCAAACAACTAGATGTAGATTCTCTTGCTTACTGTTCTGAGGCTTTATACTTCTTAGATGGTAAACAAAAAACTTTTGCAGTCTGCGATTAAGTTTTTATTTAAGGGACAAGTCTACTTGCATTAAATAAATTTAGAGAAATTCCATTTTTTAGAAAATGGGCTTCTCTAATTTTTTTGTTTGTATCTACTTATTTATCATAGAGTCAGTAGTCTTAGGGAAATTAGTCATGTTAGAGTACAAGCCACCAAAGTATTTTCCCTCTTCCGAGGAGCTACCCGACTCTGACGAAACGCCTGTGGATAATGAACTGCAAGATTTAATCCCCGGTTTACTAAAAGCTATATTGGCTATGGCTTGGGCAGATCGCATGGATTGGTTTTTTGGCGTAGATATGGGAATATACTACGATCCAGATAAACCAGCTATCGTCCCCGATGGATTTCTTAGCTTAGGAGTCGAGCGGTTTTTTGATGAAGAACTGCGCTTAAGTTATGCGATTTGGGAAGAAGAGCGTGTCCCCACGATGGTGTTGGAGGTTGTCTCCCAAACTTATCGGAAAGAATACAGCCAAAAAAAGCTAGATTATGCGAATTTAGGGGTGTTGTACTACGTAATTTATTCCTCCCGCCGTCGCAGAAAGCCGCATTTAGAAGTGCATCGGTTAGTTGATGGCGAATATGTGTTGCAGCCAGGAAACCCGGTTTGGCTACCAGAAATGGGATTGGCGATTGGTGCAGAACGGGGAATTTATCAAGGAATAACGCGGGAGTGGTTGTATTGGTACGACGAGCAAGGGCAAAGATTGCTGACACCGGAAGAACGCGCCCAACTTGCCGAACAGCGCGCCCAACTTGCTGAACAACGCGCTCAAGTTCTAGCAAAACAACTTCGTGCGATGGGGTTAGATCCAGACTCGCTAGCGTAATATCTCGTTCTACCTAGACTGGGTTTTGCAGGCTACGGATACGTCTAGACCTTAGCAACGGGCTAATGCGATCGCTCAAGCAGATATATGACTACAAGCTTTGCATAATTAGCTGAAAGCGATCGCTACTTGTCAGCAGTGGTAGTTTTTTCCTTTTTGATAAAGTAACCCTTCCGGTAATACTAAATTTAATTTATTTTTATAACCTCTGAAAATCGCCTAAAAACTGTTTTGAAATTGGCGATTCTCACCCGAATGATTATCAAGAAAGTATCGAAATCTGTAAATGCGACTATCTGGGTAGAAAGGTATTTAGATTTGGGAATGATGATTAATAGTACGTTTTGATATCAATCGATCCCAGTAGCGATCGCATCACGTCCAGCTAGCTCCCTATAGCCTCTGCCCTGTTTTTGTCAAGGCTTAGAATCACTACTTTTGTAACTATTCTGCAATTGCTTTCTATTTACCCATTATTCAGCAATCCCTCACAGTCCTTATAATTGAATGACTAAAGGGCAGTTGAGTTTTTTAACCACTCTTATCATGAAATAAGCGTTCATTCAATTAAGAAATCCGTGCTAACTCGTATTAAAGACATTGCTGAAAAACTAGCGCCTCGCCTGATTGAAATCCGACGACATATCCACGCTCACCCAGAACTAAGCGGTCAAGAATACCAAACTGCTGCTTATGTTGCTGGCGTGCTGTCTTCCTGCGGGCTTCACGTCCAAGAAGCAGTGGGTAAAACTGGCGTAATTGGAGAATTAAAAGGACAAGGTATCGATGAGCGACTACTGGCAATTCGTACTGATATGGATGCTTTGCCAATCGTAGAACGCACCAGTTTAGAGTATGCCTCGCGTCTTCCGGGAATTATGCACGCCTGCGGTCACGATGTCCACACCACAGTCGGTTTAGGCACGGCGATGATACTATCTCAGCTCGGAGAGGCCTTGCCAGGAGATGTGCGCTTTCTGTTCCAGCCAGCCGAAGAAATTGCCCAAGGAGCTGGGTGGATGGTTGCAGATGGGGTGATGCAGAATGTCAGCGCGATTATGAGCGTTCACGTTTTCCCTTCTATTTCGGCGGGATCGGTGGGAATTCGTTACGGTGCTTTGACAGCAGCCGCAGACGATCTGGAGATTATTATTAAAGGCGAATCTGGGCATGGGGCGCGTCCTCATGAGGCAGTTGATGCAATTTGGATTGCGGCGCAAGCGATCGCTTCTCTTCAGCAAGCGATTAGCCGCACACAGAACCCGTTGCGCCCGGTCGTCCTAACGATTGGTAAAATCGAGGGCGGACGCGCCCCAAATGTGATTGCCGACCATGTGCGATTATTGGGAACTGTGCGATCGCTGCATCCAGAAACTCATGCCAGTTTACCCCAGTGGATCGAGCAGATTGTCTGCAATATCTGTAAAACTTACGGAGCTACCTGCGAAGTTAACTATCGCCGGGGAGTCCCTTCTGTGCAAAATGACTCAGCGCTAACTCAGCTAGTGGAAACAGCTGCCAAAGAAGCGTGGGGAAGCGATCGCGTCCAAATTTTACTAGAACCCTCTCTCGGTGCGGAAGACTTTTCGATGTATCTGGAACACGCTCCCGGTACAATGTTTCGACTAGGCGTGGGATACCCGGACAGAAAAAACTACCCGCTGCACCATCCCCAATTTGAGGTGGATGAATCTGCCATTATTACTGGCGTCGTTACCCTCGCCTATGCTGTCTGTAAATATTGGCAGCATCGCTAAAAGCATTTGAATTCCCTCGATTTTCTAACTCCAGAAGGATAAGTCTCTGGAGTAAATCTCAGTATGCTGCAAATAATACAACTTAAGATTCAAAACTACTTATGGCCTCACCAATACCTCTGAAAGGTTTAGAGCTGGTTGATTGTGCTAAAGCAAATGCAAAACAGGGAGTTGAAACTGCGGCTCATTTGTCAGGCTATGGTGAGGATTTAGGCACCTTTAAGCGAGAACTCAAGAAAGCTTGTGAAGATATGGGCGTCACTTTCCATGAGTTGAGCGATCTGATTACCGATCAAGACTCTTTAATGAGTATGGAAGGGGAAATTGTTGCTCCTGATACAGCAACAGAATTGTAGACGCGAAATTTCATCCGCAACGTTTAATTTTACGTATATCAAATTCGTTTGAATCACCATCATTTGAAAGCTCATCCCCAAACCCTCTTTGTCAGCGGCGAGGGAAAAGCGAAGCCGCAGGAATTATGGTTCTATACCCTTTCAGGACGCTACGCCGACAAGAATGCACTGGTTGCTCAAGCGGATTTGATATCACCTTCTCATAACTTCCTGATTCAACTGAATACCCAGTTACTCGCTTCTACAACTTCAAAATTAGCCGCGCCAAATTAAAGTAAATCAGTACGCCCAATACATCAACTGCCGTTGTAATAAACGGCGCTGACATCAAAGCCGGATCTAACCCGACGGCGCGGAAGATGAACGGAAGACCGGAACCTGCAACTGATGCCAAAACCGAGATAGCCACCAAACTAATCCCTACAGCCAGCGAGACTGACCAATCTCCATTCAGCAGCCAGAAAGCCCATAACGTTGCCACGGTGCCTAACATCACTCCCAGGAGTGCCCCAGCGATCGCTTCTCGCATTACCACCTGTGCTGGCCCCATTTCTCGAAGTTCTTCGGTATTTAAGCCCCGAATCACGACTGTCGAGGATTGAGAACCGACATTCCCGCCAGTGCCAGTTAACAAGGGAATAAACGCCGCCAGCGATACCACTTGCCGAAGAATTTCCTCTTCCGCTTTGATAATCGTGCCGGTGACAGTATTAGTTAGTAGCAAGACGAACAACCAGACGACACGCTTGCGAGCCACTGTGAGCAAATCCGTCTGGAAATAATTGTCGCCCCCCGACTGGAGACCGCCCTGTTTGTAAATATCCTCTGTCGTTTCTTGTTCGATGATGTCAATCACGTCATCAACGGTGACAATGCCCACCAAACGCTTTTCCCGGTCTACCACCGGGACAGCGAGAAAGTCATAGCGCCCGATCAGCCGCGCCACTTCTTCCTGGTCATCGCTGGTATAAACGCATACTACATCACGGGTCATAATGTCCCCAATCTTCTGATCGGGATTGGCGATTACCAAATCGCGTAAGGATAAAATGCCCGACAAGTGACGAGCAGCATCCGTAATATAGAGGTAATAAATAATCTCAGTAGCATGGGCTAAACTGCGAATTCGCTCCAGCGTTTCCGCCACCGTCATGTTTTCTTTCAAAGAGATATACTCTGGTGTCATCAATCGTCCAGCAGTACCAGCCTCGTAACCCAACAACTGAGCTGTCGCTTGGCGTTCGGTGGGGGTGAGCTGTTCGAGCAGACGACGGACAACGGTAGCGGGCAGTTCGTCAAAAAGTCGTGCCCGGTCATCAGGGGACATTTTATCAACAATGTCCAGAACTTCCTGCCGCCGGAATTCCTCAATCAGCGCCTGCTGCACGCTGGAGTCGAGATATTCATAAACTTCGATCGCCTCGTCTTTGGAGAGCAAGCGAAAGGCGATCGCTTGCATCGCCTCTGGCAACCCTTCAATGGCTTCTGCAATGTCCGCCGGTTGCACCGGGACGAGGATTGCTTTTGCCCCCTGAAGGTCTTCCGCCTCAAGCAGCATTTGCAGCTGCATTCGGACGAGCTGCCGGAGTTCGCTGCGCGAGACTGTCTGGAAAGGAGTATTGGTGTCAGTCAAGGTAGACCCTCTTAATCCAGTGTTAAGTTTGTTGCTGCTTTTAGTCTAAAGGGCATTGGTACGGTTGTTTTCGTGGGATTTAAGAGTAAATGCAGCACCAATGAGAGCCAACCGCCCTACTTAATCAATTGTTGATATTTTTCCTGCACCAGTCTAGTCTCCAAGGATCGAGATTGAAGGCTCTGGGAATGGTGTGTGCTAAGCAGTCATAGGGTTTTTTCTACCGCCCGCTCCGAGCCAGAAGCGTGCCTAGCTGAACGCTAATAATTCCAAATATGGCGCTACCTGCCCAGTAAATACCGGCGGCGGCATAACTGCGATCGCGCAGTAGAGTAGCTGTTTCTAACCCATAAGTGGAGAAAGTTGTGTAAGCTCCTAAAAAGCCGGTCGTTACCATCAATCGCACATCTAGAGGAATATTCGCTACCCGTTCTAAGGCGAGAGTGACAAAAAAACCCATCCCAAAGCAACCTGTAAGGTTGATAAAAAAGGTGCCGTAGGGAAAGCTGGTGCCGAAGCGTTGGGCAAACCAGAGGGTGAGATAGTAGCGACTCAATGCTCCAGCGATCGCTCCTAAACTGATGGCAATGGGATGACGAATCGCGGGGTCTTGGAGCATTTAACTTGAAAATTAGACTCTCGGACTGGGGGAATGAAGGGTCTCCAATCCAGCGATTTCTCCTAGGAGGTTAGGTTGGTTAACCCGTACCTTTGCTATCGTTTTTTCCCATAACCCTCTGAAATTATACCGATAGGCTGAAGGAAATATACTACAGAAATGCTATTTCTGATATAGCCCTTTATTTAAGCAGATGCCTTCAACGAGAGCAAGCGGAGTGAATCAGTTTAAAACCGTTGCCTAATTAGGTCTGTTTAGTGCGCCAATCATTACCGTCAGCTACTGGTTCATTGGTGGTTGGACGGGTGCCTTGGTAGGGATTGCTTTAGTAGCTGTGACGAACTTACGAACTCTACCATATCTACAATCGCGACACGTTAACTCAAGCCGTTGCTGTCACAATTGGTCGTGCGATCGCGTTTCTTGCCCCAATAGTTAGCTACCGCTGATGATTTATTGGTCTGTACTAGCATTTCTTCAATTTTCCGGTTTGTGAAATTAGTAGCCGAACCTTACTAAAAGCTAATCTTTTTCACTCAAAACTCTACTCATGAGATGTAGCCATGAATACAGAAGTCCCTAATAATACAGAAACCGCCATAACAGTTAGCCCGGAGACAAAGGCTATCGTTGATGAAAATATGGCAGGCGAATCCGAAGATTTGAAGCGTGAAACGATGGCGCTGATTGACGCCATTAAAAAACGGGCGCAGGTAGAAACAAAATCTGCTACCGAATATACTCGCGATGCCTATCTCAATGCAGTGAAACAAGCACGGGAGAAGATTGAACAGGATAAGTTGTTCGATCCAGAGCGAATTTCATACTCGATTAAACTCATTCAAATGGATGCAGAGAAGAACTGGGAGTCCATCGTGAAGGAAGTGTCAACTTTAGGCGATCGCCTTGCCGAAGCTGCTAAAGCGGCTTGGGATGTCCTGACAGCTCCTCGCACCCCTTCTTGATGTTGAAACAGTAATCACGCGCCGATATAAAACAGGGGCACTCAGCTAGCTGGGTGCCTTTCTAATTTTTTAATTCTAAATTCGGATAGCCTAATCTAGTCAGGCATTACCAGCAAGCTTTAGAATTTCACTGACAATAACAGGGTTTACTTCAGATGATTAACAAATATTGATTACTTAAATCTTGGCTGCGATTGGATAGGGTACTTTTATGAAAATTGCAACTCACAACAGATTGCTTGTCGCGGTTGCCAGCCTTCTGTTTGGATTAGCGATCGCTCTAATTTCTGGATGTGAAGCCATCTCAAATTTTCGGACTTCTCAAGTTAATTTTGATGCAACTGAGGGACAAGCCCGTAATTCGCAAATAGTCATCCTGCTTAAATTTAGCTGGGCTGATTCATTTTCAGAAGAGCTAGCAGCAGTCAAAATAGACGGCCAATGGGGCTATCTTGATAATAAAGGCAACTTCGCAATCAAACCTCAATTTGATAATGCCGAATCTTTTTTCCAAGGGTTAGCGGCTATCAAACTAAAGAACAAGTGGGGCTATATCAATAAGAGTAGCAACTTAGTCATTAAACCAAAATATGATTTGGCTAAGAATTTTTCTCAAGGGCTGGCAGCGGTAAAGATAGATGGAAAGTGGGGATATATTGATAAGAAAGGCAACTTGGTAATTAACCCAAAATTTGATATTGCTGAATCTTTTTCTATAAGCGATCGCACTGCGTTAGCGCTGGCGGCGGTAGAAATCGGTAAAAAGTGGGGCTATATCGGCAAGAAAGGCAACTTCGTCATTCAGCCCCAGTTTGATGTTGCTGAATCTTTTTCTATAAGCGATCGCAGTGAATCAGCCCTAGGACTCGCGCCAGTCAAAAAAGACAACAAATGGGGCTATATCGATAATCGGGGAGACGTTATTGTTCCGTTGGAATTTGAGGAAGCTAAGTTTTTTTCGGAAGGACTAGCAGTGATATCCAGTAATAATAAGTGGGGCTATATTGACAGAATGGGATATCTTGTTATTCCACTCCAATTTGATTGGGCTGGGGACTTTTCTCAAGGGCTGGCGGGCATAACGATAGACACTAAGGTAGGCTATATTGACAAGGCAAGCAATGTTGTCATTCCCCCACAATTTGATAATATTTATAACTTTTCAGAAGACCTAGCAGCGGTAAAGAACGGCGACAAATGGGGCTATATCAATAAGAGTGGCAAATTCGTAATTAAACCCCAATTTGATAGCGCTCAATCTTTTTCGCAAGGGCTAGCAAAAGTTAAGATTGGCAATAAATATGGCTATATCCGCAAACCTCTTCCATAAGTTCTCATTTCTGAAGACATAGAAGAATTGAGAGTCAGTGGTCGCGGAAACTTCAGCAGAATGAAGCGAGAGCCTGGTGAGGATTTCCCCGGCTCTCGTTGCCTTTATCGGAGTGTATTTGCAAGGAGACCTATAACACGCCTTTAGAACTGGGGATCGTACCGCCACGACGGGGATCAACTTCGATTGCCATGCGGAGCGATCGCGCAAACGCTTTGAACGTCGCTTCAATAATGTGGTGCGAATTAATTCCATCGAGTTGGCGAATGTGCAGCGTCATCTGGCTGTGATTGACCAACGCCACAAAAAATTCCCGCACCAGCTGGG
Source organism: Trichocoleus sp. DQ-U1 (assembly GCF_039961925.1). Lineage (NCBI taxonomy): Bacteria > Bacillati > Cyanobacteriota > Cyanophyceae > Leptolyngbyales > Trichocoleusaceae > Trichocoleus > Trichocoleus sp. DQ-U1. Next base: position 30,526 of record NZ_JAMPKB010000019.1, read on the forward strand.
TGTCATAAGTCCCGACTCGCTGAGTGGGAATCTCTAAGCCATAGCTGAGGTGGGGGCGTCCGGAAAAATCTAACGCTACCTGAACCAACGCTTCATCGAGAGGGGCGAGGAAATTCCCAAATCGGACAATTCCTTTGCGATCGCCCAGTGCTTGATGCAACGCCATTCCTAGGGTAATTCCCACATCTTCATTGGTATGGTGGTCATCAATTTCCAAGTCTCCCGTCGCGGCTACATCCAAATCAATCAGGCTGTGAGAGGCGATTTGATGCAGCATATGGTCTAAAAACGGAATGCCGGTTTTGGCATTGCAAGTGCCATTCCCGTCTAATTTGACGGTGACGATAACATCCGTTTCGCCCGTCTTGCGGGGAACCCTTGCCATGCGAGGAGACAAAAGCTGTTCAATGCTTGGAGAAGGTGGAAATTGGCGATCGCGTGCCTGCATCGCAGATGCTCACTCAAGAAAATAAAGTTAAGTTTATTATCCTACGTTACTGAGCATTTGGGAGACGCGAAAGCCTTAAAAATGCAAAATTAAAAATTAAAAATTAGCAGAATCTTTGCTTTTTAATTTTTAATTTTTAATGTTTGATTCTTTTTACATCCCCATAATCTCGTATCCCGCATCGACATATAGCACCTGACCTGTAATGCCACTTGCCAAATCGCTACACAAGAAAGCAGCCGCATTTCCCACTTCTTTCTGAGTTACAGTGCGTCGCAGCGGTGCTACTTCCTCAACGTGATGGATCATATCCAGAATGCCACCTACCGCCGACGATGCCAAAGTGCGGATAGGACCTGCCGAAATTGCATTCACGCGAATATTCTGTGGACCTAATTCAGATGCCAGGTAACGGACACTCATTTCCAATCCAGACTTGGCAATTCCCATTACGTTGTAGTTGGGGATCACCTTAACGCCGCCTAGATAAGTCAGCGTGACAATGCTGCCACCTTCTGTCATCAGTGGTTTTGCTGACCCAGCAAGTTGTACCAGCGAATAGGTACTAATTTCTAGAGCTTGGGTGAAGCCAGCACGGGTAGTGGTACTAAAATCACCTGATAAATCTTCCTTGTTCGCAAAAGCAAGACAATGGATCAGGATGTCTAGCTTGCCCCACTTATCGCGGATGGCGTCAAATGTAGACTGAATTTGGGTCTCATTCTGGACATCGCAGGGTAAAAATAAGCTGGGGTTGAGGGGTTCTACCAACTCTGCCACTTTTTTTTCAAAGCGGCCTCGGTCGTCTGGCAGGTAAGTCACTCCTAGATTCGCACCCGCTTGGTGCAGTTGCTGAGCAATCCCCCAGGCGATCGATCGATTGTTGGCAATGCCGGTGACAAGGGCGTTTTTTCCGGTTAAATCTAGCATAAATGTCGATTTTGAAGGCAATATTAGAGGATATCCGATTTAGGGGAGTATTCAAGATCGCGATCGCCCGGAGCGAGGCTGTCTAGTACGGGTAAGGAGCGTGCCTCCTTACTCACCATGCATCCCACCCGATAGCGCAGATACTGTCAAGATATCAACATTTTCCGTCATAATCTTACTTGCCTTGAGCAGGGAGAGAACTAAAGAAGGTAGCCGGGGAAACTACTTTAAAATTTTGTATCAAATAGCACAAAAACCGCTTGGAAGTCAGTTTATCTGTGTCTAATGTCAGAAAACTCTCATAGTTGTTTTGCTATGGTTAAAGTTCCTCCGACAGAAAGTTGCAGAAGTCTGTAGGGCAGCATTTAGGAAAAAGGAAGTGGCAGTGACGCAAGATAGACCGCTAGCAGCTGTGTTCCGTCAACTGGGAGGTGGGGCGTTTCCACCCGTGGTGGAAACTTTTGAGCGGGGCAAGACGATCTTTTTCCCAGGAGACCCGGCTGAACGGGTATACTTTTTGCTCAAAGGTGCAGTAAAGCTGTCTCGCGTGTATGAAGCTGGGGAAGAAATTACCGTGGCGCTGCTGCGAGAAAACAGCGTTTTTGGAGTACTGTCCTTAATTACAGGGCATCGTTCGGATCGGTTTTATCACGCTGTAGCATTTACGCCAGTGGAGCTGCTTTCGGCACCGATCGATCAGGTAGAGCAATCGCTCAAGGATAATCCGGAGCTATCGATGTTGATGCTGCGAGGGCTTTCTTCGCGCATTTTGCAAACAGAAATGATGATTGAGACATTAGCTCACCGAGATATGGGATCCCGCTTGGTGAGTTTTCTATTGATTCTGTGCCGTGATTTTGGCGTTCCTACCGCCAATGGAATTACGATCGATCTGAAGCTTTCTCATCAAGCGATCGCAGAAGCAATCGGCTCCACCAGGGTAACTGTCACCCGCTTACTGGGAGATTTGCGGGAGGAAAAAATGATTTCTATCCACAAGAAAAAAATTACGGTACACAACCCAGTTACACTGAGTCAGCAGTTTACTTGAAAACAGCTAGAGGCTCTCGTCAGGTTGTAGGTTAGGTTGTTGGTTAAAACGGCATGGTAGCGCGAGCAGGTTATCCAGTTTTAACATTTAGTCGGGAGTTGAGTTAAAAGGTGTCAGGTTTTAAGCGGATAGTTTTCAACCTTCCAACCTTTAACCTTTCCGATTTCACCTTCGATCTTTAATTCCTGTTAACCCTTTCTCTAGCCTGCGATGCGATAGGCTGTAACTGGAATGACTGTAGCAGACAATGACCGACAGTGCGCTCTTCCTGATTTTGTCTATTTTAGTGTTGGGAAGCGTCATCGCAACGGTGGGCGATCGCATTGGCACGCGCGTGGGAAAAGCACGCCTGTCGTTGTTCAATCTGCGTCCCCGCAAAACAGCTGTTTTAGTAACGATTCTAACGGGACTAACGATTTCTGCCTCAACACTAACAATCATCTTCGCGACCAGCGAACAATTGCGGATTGGAGTTTTTAGACTTCAAGAAGTCCAGAAAAAACTCAAAACAGCAAGTAAGGATATTGCCAAAGCAAACGAGCAGAAACGGAAGACCGAAAGCGAACTTGCTAAAACCGCCGCCCAAAAAGAGCAAGTAGAGAAGGAACTCGCTCAGGCTCGCACCCAGCAATCTGTCGCCCAGCAGCGCTTAGATGCGATTAATCGATCTTTGGCAGCCGCGCTGGCTAAACAAGGCCAGACGGAGGCGCAACTAAATCAGACTCAAAGCGAACTGACCCGGGTTGCCAGCAGCTTTCAGCAAACCCAAAAACAGCTTACATCTGTCTCAGGGCAAGCCAAGACGCTACGTTCCGAAATCCAACAACTTCAAGCAGAACGCCAAGAATTGCTCCAGCAGCGAAATCAAGTCAGAGCTGAAATTACTGAATTCAAAGCGAAAGTGACTCAGCGCGACCAAAAAATTGCCCAGCAAGACCGAGCAATTAGCCAACGCGATGAGCAAATTCTCAAGCGGGATCAAGCCCTTGTGGAACTTGATGAGAAACTTGCTACCTTTCGGAAGAGCCTGAGCGATCGCGATGAGCAAATTGCCCAGCGAGACAAAGCCTTATCTCTACTTGATAACAAAATTTCTCAACGAGATGAGGTGATTGCCCAGCGAGAAAATCGCCTTAAAGAACTCGAAAAACAACAAGCTTCCCTAGAGCAGGAAGTGGCAACCTTAGAACAGTATTACCAGTCTTATCAAACTTTGCGTCAGGGTAGTCTGGCACTGCTGCGCGGTCAGGTTCTGGCGGCTGGCGTTTTTCGTATTGTCGAGCCAGCCGCAGCCCGACAGGTCATTGAGCAGCTGTTACGGGAAGCGAATCGGACAGCGATTAAAGCGACCCAACCCGGTCTCAACAAGGTGGCGAACGAACGGGTCGTGCAAATTACAGAGGCACAGGTAGAGCAACTGATCAACCAGATTCAGGATGGTCGAAACTATGTAGTCCGAGTTTTTTCGGCTGGTAACTATGTCCAGGGAGAAAAGCAGGTACAAGTCTTTGCAGACGCCGCACCCAATCAAGTTGTATTCCGCACTGGTGAAGTCGTAGCAACGACATCTGCCGATCCTTCAAACATGACCGACCAACAAATTCGGCAGCGGATTGACCTGCTGCTTGGAGCATCCCAGTTCCGAGCTACTCGCGCGGGGATTTTGGGCGATACAGTTCAGGTTGGCGATAATCGAATTGTTAGCTTGATTCGGTTTATCGAGCAGTTGAAAAAGCACAATAAGCCGATTTCTCTGAAAGCGGTCGTGGCTGAGGACGCCTATATTGCCGGACCCATGAAATTAAATTTGGAGGCGGTTGAAGACGGAGAAGTTGTGGTCAGGATGTAATTTATTAGTCATTAGTGATGAGATGATGACTAATGGCAATTAACCATTTGTAAATTAGCGATTAGCCAATTCAGATGATTTTAGGGTTCGATCCAGGGCGCGATAAGTGTGGTTTAGCCGTAGTGGGGAAAGACAATTCTCTGCATTACCACCAGGTTGTACCAGCAGAAGCAGCGATCGCAACGCTCCTTGAGTTGTGTGAAAAATTTCCGATTGATACTCTAGTGATGGGCGATCAAACCACTTCCAAAAGTTGGAAAAAGAAACTTCAGCAATTTCCAACGTCGGTGCCAATTGTCCTGGTAGATGAGCGCTACAGTACATTGGAAGCACGCGATCGCTATTGGCAAATGTACCCTCCCCAAGGTTTAGGACGCCTGATTCCCCAAGGGATGCGGAGTCTACCCCGACCAATCGATGACATTGTTGCCATCCTCCTCATCGAAAGATACATGAAGCAACGAGAGACGAGGAACTAGGAAACTCTGTCATTCTTAACTTTCTTAATTTAAACTGAACTCAAAACTCAAAACTTTTAAAGTTCCGCCCGGATCGTAAACGCATAGTCCCCTCCAGGCTCTAGCTGGTAATCTTTCTGTTCTAAAAATCGACCCAGAGGTTCCTGAATTAAAGCGCGTCCCAAAGAAGGTGTCACCGACAATTGACCCTGTCGGAAACACCACTGGAACTGCCATTCATATTCTGCCGCCGTGACTTCCCCTGCTAGAAAGCCCCGTTGCCAGGAAAGATGGGTAATTCGGACGTGGGCAGTAGTTTGAGGTAAACGCTTAGAACTCACAATCGCTGTGCCGATCAAATACCTTCATTCAGCAACAATACTAAACTTATTGCGATCGCCTTCGAGATAACATCATTCTCACAGCTGATACTGAGCTGGCACGAACCGAGTAAAAATATCCCTCTGGATATGGAAAGTGCCAGACTAGATCGGTATTGACTAGGATGAAAGAAGAGTAACATCTGAGCAAAAAAGGTGCAATTTTGAGTCGTTTATCGTCTGACCGAACCCCAAATGCCAGCCAGTTCCCTTCACAAACCCCGGACGCGACAGATTTGGATCGGGAACTAGATAACGCCATTTTGAGCTTTGATGACATCCAAGCAGAACTGAATTACAAAAAGGCGCAAAATGCTCTGCGAGACTTGGTAGATAACCTGGATCTCACTCCTCAAGAGCGGACGGGACTGGAATCCGAGATTAATGATTTGGCAACGATGCTGGAGAAGCTAGATCGCTCAGTCGTCCAGATTGCCGCCTTTGGGATGGTGGGACGGGGTAAATCTTCAGTACTAAACGCCTTATTAGGTCAGAACGTGTTTGAAACGGGACCACTTCATGGCGTCACCCGCACCCATCAAGGTGCCAGCTGGCAACTGACTCAGGAGAATGAGGCGGGAAGCGTCAGCGATATCCTACGAGTCACGCTGCCGAGTGCGGGCAATTCCCAAATCGAGCTAATTGACACCCCTGGAATTGACGAAGTAGACGGAGAAACCCGCGAAACCTTAGCCAGACAAGTTGCCAGACAAGCAGACTTGCTGCTGTTTGTCATTTCGGGCGACATGAACAAGGTGGAATACGAGGCGCTATCGCAATTGCGGGAAGTCGGTAAACCGATGTTGCTGGTATTTAACAAAATTGACCAGTATCCGGATGCCGACCGGATGGCGATTTACCGCAAAATCCGGGATGAACGGGTGCGGGAATTGCTCTCACCAGATGAAATTGTGATGGTCGCCGCCTCTCCCCTGGTGGCGCAGGCGGTTCGCCGTCCTGACGGAACGAGGGCAGTGCAGCGACGACCGGGAACGCCCCAAGTTCTGGATTTGAAGCTGAAAATTCTGGAAATTTTGCACCGAGAAGGCAAGGCTTTGGTAGCGCTCAACACCATGCTGTATGCCGATGATGTGAACGAACAGATGATTGCTAGGAAGATGCAGATTCGCGATGAAAGTGCGAATCAGATCATCTGGAAAGGGGTGATGACGAAGGCAGTTGCGATCGCCCTCAACCCGGTCACGGTTGTCGATCTCCTCAGCGGTGCCGTCATCGACGTGGCAATGATTCTCACCTTATCTAAACTCTACGGCATCCCCATGACCCAGCCTGGAGCGGTGGGACTGCTACAAAAAATTGCCATCAGTATGGGCGGAATTAGTGCTAGCGAACTTTTGGCAACTTTGGGACTGAGTTCCCTGAAAAGTCTCTTAGGACTCTCCGCACCCGCAACGGGTGGGGTGTCTTTAGGTCCCTATCTATCAGTTGCCGTGACTCAGGCAGGTGTTTCTGGGGTTTCTTCTTACGGGATTGGACAAGTCACTAAAACTTACTTGGCGAACGGCGCTTCCTGGGGTCCCGATGGCCCAAAAGCCGTGGTAAGTCGCATTCTGACTTCACTGGATGAAGCCTCAATTTTGAATCGGATTAAGAATGAGTTGAGTGCAAAGTTAGTCAATTAAAACAAGCGATCGCTTGTTTTTTTATTACTTAAAAGTAATCTAACTCGATTTACAAACTAATCGATCAGCGCAACTGATCGATTAGTTTATTTGGCTCGAATATACTTATAATAAAGGACTTGCTTTGTATATATTAAAGCCATAATATAGTAATTGTATTTGTCTGACTACATAACAGTTTAGTTGGAGCGCAGAGGACAATGTCCTCTGCGCGAGTTCCAAAAATATCTACTAAAACAGTAAAAATTAGGATAGAAGAATTACAAATAAGTTGCCAACTTTCTCTTTGCTCGCGCTTTTTGCGTCTAAAGCGGAGCGGTTCGCTTAAAAAGCGATGTCTAGCAATTAAGTAAAGCTATAGATTAAGTTTCCGAATGAATCGATCGCGTATTTTTTTATAATCGTTAAAATTTCCGGAAAGCCACTGGAAGATTGCGTGATCGCCTTAATACCTTACCCCTACTTGCTGATTATAGACAGCGCAGGCAATTTTTTTAGCTAAGCATACAAAATAAAAAAGCTCGGCAACTTTAGAAGAAACCGAGTTTCTAATATAACAATTGACTGGAATTGCAGCCTTTTCACTTGTAGCGTTTGCGCTATGAGGCGCTAGATGCTTGGGCAAGGTAATTACATTGTTTCTGTAGCGGACACTGAACACAGCGAGGATTTCTAGCTGTGCAAACTGCCGCCCCAAAGTCCAAAAGCGCTAAGTTCCAGGTTCCCACTTGCGTTGTCGGTGCTGCCTGTTCTGCCGCCTCCCAGAGCAGTCGATCCCGCCCTTTCACTCGACCGCCCTGCAATCCGAAAAAGCGCTCCAAGATGCGGGCAACGTTGGTATCGAGTACGGCGAGAGGTTGTCCAAAGGCATTGGCACAGATAGACCGCGCCGTGTACTTCCCGACTCCGGGAAGCAAGAGCAACTCGGTTTCGCGATTGGGGATGTTTCCTGCATACTGCGCGAGGATAAGTTGCATTGACTGGTACAGTCGCTCACCTCGAAAGGAAAGCCCCAGCGGTTGCAAGAGGCTGGTAACTTCTTCTACTGGTGCGGCGGCAAGGTCGTGCAGCGTCGGGTATCGCTCGATAAACGCCTGGTAAATGGGCGCGACTAATGCCGCATTGGTTTTTTGCAGCAAGAACTCTGCCACGAAGATTGCATAGGGGTCTTGTGTGCGACGCCACGGAAAATCTCGGAGGTGCTGTATCGCCCAAGCCTTGAGCTGACAGCGAAACCATTTGAGTTTGCTTGGATCGAGAGGCGCTGTCAATATCATTTCTTGTCTCCTCGGATAGTGAGAGCGATCGCTCTGATGGATTGCGATGCGATCGCTTTAGCACACCATCAAGTTAAAAATGAAGAATTTCTCGCTATATCTATATGTATTGCGATTGCATCAGTCTTCACTCAACCCATCCAACTTTAACTGAAAAGGGCGGACACGGATGCCCACCCTACGTTTAACTGACCGAGAAAATTTGTGATTAGCGAGGCGTTTTATCTTCTTTAAAGGATGCCAGCCATTCGCGGACTTGCCCAGCTGCAACATCGCGGCTACCCAACCCGAAAGCCAAGGCGATCGCTACTGCAATTGCTCCCAAAAGCAGTCCAAAAGCTAAGTTAACGATATCGCTAGCAATTCCCATCTGTTGCAGCGCCATTGCTGAAACGAGGGCGATAATCGCAATCCGAGCAGTTTGTCCGAGTATCCGCGCTTGGCGAGTACCGGAACTGGTAATCAAGTTAAAGGCGAGGTTCGCGAGATACAAACCAATCGCAAACACCACCAAACCAGCGAGAATTCGACCTAATATCACCACAATGCCGCTGACCAAAAGAGTCAGCGCCGGAATTTGCAGAATATTGGTTGCTGCTACTGTCGCAAACAGCATAATGCCAACCAATACCACAATCCCGGCGAGTTCTGATGGGGTGCGGGTGGGAGGCGTCGGTTCCTGAAGGATAGTTTCTTGTCCGGTAGGCGGTACCTGTGCCTCTGGAGCCGGAGGTAGAATTGGCGTGGCGCGGGTGTAAGGCTTAGATTGGAGTCCCAGCCAGTAGAAAATATTGTTGAATCCGATGCTGGTGAGGATGTTGGTGACTAACTCGGAAACAAAGTGTCCAACCACATAAGCGATGCCAAGAATCAACGCCGCTGTAAAGATTAGCGGAATCGCGTTGAGAATCTGGGTCAACATGGCGATCGCCGGAACCGAAATTGCCGCAATTCCCAAAGCATTGAGAGCAGCGATCGCGGTGGGGATTAAAATCAGAACAAAAACAATTGTCCCGATCAGCCAAGAAAGCGTTTGTCCGCCGGTTGCCCGTGAAATTCCAAATCTCGCACCCAACCGATCCGTTCCGGTTGCTGTCAGCAGATTCGTAACAATCCGCCGCACCACCTGCGCCAGCAACCAACCTGCTGCACCGATGACGATAGCAGTCAAAATATTCGGTACTGCTGCCAAAATTTGATTTAGCAGATTATTAACCGGACCCAGTGCCTGCTGTAGCTGTAGGGCATCTAAGATCAGCGGTAAAAATAGCAAAAAGATGAACCAGTACAGAGCGTTGCCTAAGGTATCGCTCAGAGAATACTGGTTTGTCCTTGGCGTCGTACCCCCTGGCGTCGTATCCCCCGGTGCCGTACCTCCCGTTTGTTCGCCCAAACGTTCGTCTAACCGCAGCGCCCGCAGTCCCCGCGTTACCACTAGCTTTGTCAAGGTTGCCAGTACCCAGGCAATTCCTAACAGAATCGCTGCACTAACGAGTTTGGGGATGAACTGAGTGACTTGCTCTAACAGAGTGTTAAGAGGACCAGCAACCGCTGTTAGTTTTAAAGTCTGTAAACTAGCAACGATGGCAAAGAGCATAATCAGCCAGAACACCACGCTGGAGATCCATTTCTCCACAGGTGGCCCTTCTTCAGCCCCTTGGCGACCCGTAATCCAAGCTGCTAAACGATTATCGATGTTTGTGCGATTCAGCAGTCCTCGCACCGCCGCCGCCGCCAGTGAAGCCACGATCAAGCCAACGACTAACGCTAGGATCGCCTTAATCAGATCCACTAGCGAATTGCCTAAGTTGAGGCCGAGGCCTGAGATAATATTGTCAACCGAAAAATTATTATTGGTTGCAGGAGAGGATTCCGCCGCTGGTACGGGTGTACTCTGCGCTAACAACCCGTTCAACCTGAGTGGCACCTCTCGAAAGAGAGTGAGTGTAATTCCTTGCCAAGTTCCATTCATGGTGTTCTGAGTTAACGTCGGATGGGCAAATATACAAAAGTTACGCTGCTTAGCAGGAATCGCCAAGACTTATCCTACGCTGATAAATTCTCTAGCTACTGCATTGGAGAATCAAAAACCGACTAAAACAGGATGAGATAGATATAGACTAGCGTTCTCAGTTTTTAATCTATCTTTATAGATAAATAAGCCGAAAAAGTCGAATATTTGCGATTTTTAGCGGTGCTTCCCGATTTGCGTTTCTGTAGCGTTCGCTTCCAGTAAGTCTGTATAGTATGTCTCCTGCTGAAGTTTTCGAGCAATCTATCCAAATCAATGCTAGTGCAACGGTGGTTGAGCGCTGCATTACCGATCGTGTCTTAATGCATCGATGGCTGAATCCGGCGTTGCGGTGCGAACCCGTCGGAGAGTGGCGAACAGATGTGGGGAGTCAAAGTCGGTTTATTATTCAAATTCCCTTATTGCAACCCACGCTCGAAACGGTAGTTGTGGAGCGAGAACCAGGGCTAATCGTCTGGGGATTTGAAGGATTTTTCAAAGGACGCGATCGCTGGGAATGTCAGCCAGAGGCAACGGGAAAGGGCACGCGCCTGCTGAATCGCTTCGAGTTTGAAATTCCCAGTCCTTTAGTGCGTTGGGGTTTTAATACCTTCGCCGCTGCCTTTACGAAAGCCGATATGCAAGCTCAATTGCGACGTCTCAAGCGAGTGGCAGAGGAGATGGATCGCTAAAGGCTAATAGATATCTTGTTCGATTTGTGTCAGTAACTGGCGAATCACGCCAGCATCCTCCGCATTGGGAAGTATCGCCAGATAAATGTTTAAATCTTGGGATGCTTCTGACCAGCGTCCCATTTGGAAGTAGAGAAGACCGCGATCGCGCAATTCCATCGGTGCGTCTGGGAACAACAGCAAAATCCGTTCCACTGTGGCGAGTGCTTTTTGCAACTCCTGGCGGTTCAGGTAAATCATTTTCAGATTTGTCAGCATCCGCGTCAAAAAGCGCCGAGAACTCACGGGTTCTACGAAAGTCGCTTGCAGTTGCACAGATTGCTGGTAAATCTTTGCAAGTCTATCTCTGCAATCTTGCTCAAACAGAATCTCGCCGCGATGGAAGGCGTCCACAAAGATTCCCACATCCTCAAACTGCGGGCGAATCAGGAAATGCCCCGGCATCCCCACCCCAACCATCGGAAAATCAATGCGTCGTGCAATCTCTAAATAAACTAGCGCTAGGGCGATCGGGATGCCAGTGCGCCGGTCAATTACATCATTTAAAAAGCTATTGCGAGGATCGTAATAGTTTTCATTATTTCCAGTAAAACCTAAGTCGTCGTAAAGATATTGATTGATAGTTTGAATCACCCGCAGGGGATACCGTTGGGCAGGTAGACGTTCTTGTACCTCCGCTGCCATTGTATCGAGGGCATTGAGGTATTCATCCGGGTCGAGGTCTGGATATTCTTCCTGAGCAATGTCCAGAGCAGCTTTTGCCAGATTAATTTGCTCATCTGGCTGATTAATTTCCTGATAAAAGGATAGGCGACCCAGCGGCAAGTTCATGGCAATTCAATTGTTTAGCGAAACTCTTCCTCTGATTGTAGAAAACAACGTGCTATCTCGCTTACAACTAAAGGATAATTAGCAAGTCATCCGTGCTAGCAGGCTAACTACAAATCGGTGAGCAGCCTTGCCTTTCTAAGAATAAATGTGAGTACGGTTTCTTCTCTAGAAATAATCTCTGCGGCAATTTCCATCCCTGGTTGAATTGGATAGGGGCGATCGCCTTTGAGCAGATTTGTTTTTTCTGGCTGGATGGTTACTTCGTAGGAGGGCGGAACCGCAGGAGCGTTGGCGTTATTATTTTCAGGCGCGATCGCATCGGGTGCGATCGCGCTCACTTTTCCGGAGAGAGTTCCATAATCGGGATAGGGATAGGCAGAAACCCGCATTTGTACCTTTTGCCCAACCGCCACTTTCCCGATATCCTGAGCCGCTACCCGCGCTTTCACGATGAGTGGCGTGTTGCTGGGAGCAATTTGAGCAATTGGTTCGGCTGCACGCACCACCTGAGAGGCATTTCGCAGTTCTAGTTTGAGGATGGTGCCAGATGCTGGAGCACGAATCACGCTTTTTTGCAGTTCCATCCCGATTTGTTTGAGTTCGCGGGTGTCGCTGTTGAGTTGATTTTGAATTTCAATTTGACGCTGAATCAGGGTTTTTCGTTCTTTGTTCAATGTTGCTAAGGTAGATTCACCCGTTGCTCTTTCTTGAGCGATTCGCTCGTTAGCAATTACTACGGGTGCCGCACTGGGATTTAGCGTGGCTTTTGCCCGTTGTAGTCTCGCTTGCGCGGCTTTGAAAGCTTCTTCTTTTTCCTTGATTTGCAGTTGAGCGATCGCACCTGTATTTGCTAGCTGTTGATATTGATTCATCTGCGCCCTTGCTAAATCCACAGATGCCTGTGCTTCTTGCACTTCTGCCTTCGTTGTAATTTGCTTTTCTTGATAGTCTCGTTGATTGCGACCCAGATCCGCTTGCGCTGAGGCAATGTTGCGATTCATCAAGTTCCACTCTGCCTTTTGCTGGCTGTCAAGGGCACTGATTTGAGCTGCGATTTGACTCAGTTGCAGTTGGTTATTCTGGATATTGCCTTGCAGTTGGCTTTTTTTCGTCTGGAGTTGGGAGTTATCCAAAATCGCGATCGCATCCCCTTGTTTCACGACCTGATTTTCTTTCACATAGATGCTTTTAATCGTTCCTTCTGTTGCAGCTTGCACGATTCGCAGCTCACCTATAGGACGCACAACGGCAGCAGCTTTAACAGTAATGTTGTACTGCGTATAAGCGGCAAGCATCACAGCTACCCCAAAAGTACCGACTAAAAACAATCCCCCTAGCGTTGTCCATCGGCTGATGGGAGGAAGAAATTCGTCGCTAGAGACTGGGCGGAGAAAGTCGGGGTTGCTGTCAGTGAGCATGATTGCCCCATTTAGTTCATGAGTGTTCTCTACTATGATTGCATTTACTTTAAATAAAATTTAATTTCTTTGCCATCGTTTAAAATTTGAGCGGTCAATTGCTTTCTACTAGCGCACGCTGTTGTCTGAAATTTACACAATACTTTTTGTTGATTTTTTGAAAGTCTTAAATTAATTGGGAGTCGCGTTGGTTGAAAGCGTGTTTGTTTTGATGTAAAACCTTACCTCAGAGGGGTACGGTCATTTATGCTACCGAGTAAAACTCTAATTAGTTAACAACAATACACTTGAAAATTTAGGAGGATTTTATGCCCCATCCCTTTGATCTAGCGCTTTCCGAACTGGAAACCGTGGAGTTCAATCTTCTAGAAGAACTCACGGATGAGGAAGCTGCCATCATTACAGGCGGTTTTCACACACCCACGACACCTGGCAGCATACCGATTGGAGGGAATGTTGTCACTCCACTGGAAGTTAACGATGAGGGGGGGTATTTTATCACCCTGTGGCTTGGTGAAGAAGGTGGTTATGTAACGATCCCAGCGACACTCCCTGAAGACGGAGGCAACGGACTGCAATAACCTTATTGAAAGTAATGTCCGATTAACTTTTTTTCCTGAAATCATTGATTACTAAGGCAAAATTGAGCTGGTTCTTCAGGCAGAATCAATGGAATTGGGGCACTTTTTAAAGAAAAGCCGCAATTCTATATTCTTTTGTAAGTAGTCTCTAGAGCAGTTTTGCTCTATCGCATCTTTTTTATTTTGCCTGAAGGACGGAAATGAAATCTGCAAGGCATCAAAAACGTGTTTTGGAAGGAATTTTCTGTGTTGAGAATCTTTTATTCAAAGATTATTATCAGCAATCAATTGTTCAAAGGGATGCGATGCTCGCCTTGCGATCGCTCTTTTCAAAAATGCTGCGTTTATTACTTGATGGCAAAGAAAAACTCGTGGCTTGAGCCTGGGTTTGGTCAACCATGAAAAAACCCACCCTAATTTTAAAATAGGGGGGTTGCCATGTGGTTTGACTGAATAGTTGCAGCGAATAAATTGACGATTTAACTGCTAGTAACTGTTAAATTTCCTCCAGTTCCAGTCAAAGTTCCATCCACGATTGATATTGTTGCTGGTTCTGTTAGTTGAGCTGTATAGCTGGTATCGTCAATCGTGAAACTGATGTTAAATGGACTGAGATTGAGAGTGCCATTGGGAATCTCAGCCTTCAAATCGTCAAAGTCAAAACTGAATAAATCTAAACCTCCAGCCACTGCCTCTTGTTCCTGTTCGGATAGTTCTGCAAACAGGGATTGGTCTTGAGGTTGCATTGGTTGGTTGTTTGCACCTACAGTCATGATGTTGCCCTCAAAATAAACTTTGAAGCGTTGGAAACTTGTGCCGTGCTTAAAACTTACGTAAATAAAAACAGCTTTTCCTCCCACTTTTGGGAGATTAGCATTTGATACCGTTGGTTGTAATAATGCAGTCGGCTTTGTGTGCGTAGTCGGTATGGGCAACTTTTCGCGATCGCTTCTAAGCGGGAAAGTCAACGAACTGGATGACGCCCCGCTGTCCATTGGTTAACCACTGAGGATCTTCTTCGTTAAGTGTTTTTATCTGAGTTTGCTGTAAACCTGCCACCAGTTCAGATTTGAGGGTGCGTAGTGCTACCAAGGGCGCAGGGAAGTAGCAGGCAATGTCTTGAAAAGGGGTAGTAAAGTCCCAGTGGCGATTGCCTAAACAGCGGCGGTAGTTAGCATCTCCTTTAATAAAAATTAGGCTGGCGGGTGCTAACTCTTGTCGCAAAGCTTCGGGCATTTCCCAGAAAGGCAAGGGCATTGTCCAAAATAAATCGTCATAGCATCGCAAACGACCGGAAGCGATGTAGTCTTGCAAGCGGTGAGAGAGCGAGCGCACTTCCCCATCAACGTCAGCAGCCAAAACCTCTAAAGTGTGGTGCAGATCCTGAATGGTCGCATCTGAGACGAAGATAGGATACCGCTTCAGGTGCAGGGAAATCTCAGCCGCCTGAGTGGTTAGCAGAAAATCTGCCAAGCACAAATCGCAGACGAGTTCAAAACCAGCATTATCGACGATGAAGTCAATTCTTCCCCCATCAAGGCTGGCAATCCTGTCCGCAATGATGGGTGTATCATCGACCAAAATATGAGCCTCTTCGTGCTGAATTTCCTGACGGCTGCGATCGCTTTCTCCAGCCTCAATAGGCCAAAGGCTGAGATCGGCGCGGTTGCCCCACAGTGAAAAATAGAGCAGTGGGATTAAACGAGTATGGCGATCGCTTGTATGATGCCCAATCCTAGCGGCGATTGCCCGGATTGAATCCATTGCCGTTTCTAAACCCAAGCGTTTTTGCAATCCGTAGGGATCGACGCCTTGGCTCGATCCTGGCAGAAAGTAATTGGTTGCTTCCACAATCCGCCGGAAAAAGTATAACTCTGCAAATAACCAGGGAATGTCTATCCAACGCTTCCCCAGAAAAGGAGCCAAATATGTTGTCCACGCAGCCAAATCTGGGCCATTGTCATCTTTGAGCGATCGCACGATTCCGTTCGGCAAGTCCCGGATCAAGGTTTCCAGGTTGTCTACAATCGATGCCGGAAAGTCGTTTTCAGTGATCGCTCGCTGCGCGATCGCAGGCATTCGCTTCAGAAGCGTCATGTTCGCAAAAGAGCCTTCCTCCGACATCATCAGCGGTGGAGGAAGCGGTAATCGAGGCTTTAAAATCTGCTGTGACATCAGGTGATAGCGAAGCGCCGACCTGTCGGTTCGCGCTTTTTGTCATGTGTTCACAGTAATTTTACTTAAAGAGCAATGATTGACTCTGAAATTTAGTCGCATCAAGCTCATCAAACCAAAAGCCGCAACCTTGAGAACTGTTGCCGATTAGGATGGATTGGGAGCATCTTTTGCAAATATCCATGAGCCTAACCGAACAGATTCTATCTCAGGTACCGGGAAATCCTCTCCTCGGACTGCGTAAAGCCGATAGCCTTTGGCAAGCCATCAAGGAAGACACCACGCCAATACCGATGGTGGTGAAAGAAAGCCAAGAGCCGCTAGGAAGCGTAGACTGGGATGCAATAATCTGCGGCGGCACTTTGGGAATTTTAATCGGTGCCGCATTAGCTCAGTTGGGGTGGCGAGTTGCCTTGATTGAAAGAGGAATATTGCGCGGTAGAGAGCAAGAGTGGAATATCTCCCGCCAAGAGTTAGAAGTGTTTTTAGAGCTGAATCTACTGACTGAAGCGGAATTAGAACAAGCGATCGCAACCGAGTATAATCCCGCCCGCGTCACCTTTTTAGGCGGTTCTGAGGTATGGGTGCGCGATGTTCTGAATATCGGCGTCGATCCCGTTTTTCTCCTAGACACCCTCAAATCAAAGTTTCTGGCTGCTGGCGGACAGTTGTTTGAAAACACTCCCTTTGAAGGGGCAGTGGTTCACTCAGATGGCGTCAAGGTGGAAGCCTCTGGTGGTATGAAAACACGGTTGTTAATCGATGCGATGGGACATTTCTCTCCGATTGTTCAGCAAGTGCGACAGGGAGAAAAACCGGAAGGCGTCTGCTTAGTCGTGGGGAGTTGCGCCAAAGGCTTTCCTCGCAACGAAACCGGCGATCTGATCGCAACTTTCACCTCTATTCAAAATCAATGCCAATACTTTTGGGAAGCCTTCCCAGCACGAGATGGCAGAACGACTTATCTATTTACTTACCTGGATGCTCACCCCAGTCGTCCCAGTTTAGAGTTCTTCTTTGAAGAATACCTGCGCCTGTTGCCCGAATATCAAGGCGTAGAAGTGTCCCAACTGCAATTTCAACGGGTGTTGTTTGGCTTCTTTCCCTCTTACCGCAACTCTTTAAAGATGCCTTGGAGTCGCATTCTGCCCGTAGGAGATAGCAGTGGCAACCAATCTCCCGTCAGCTTTGGCGGGTTTGGGGCGATGGCGCGGCACCTGAAACGGTTAACAGAAGGCATTCACGAGGCTTTACAAATAGATGCTCTCGACAAGAATGCTTTGGCACTTTTGCAACCTTATCAGCCAAATATTGCTGTAACCTGGCTGTTTCAAAAAACAATGGGCGTAGGAATCGAGCAAAAAGTTGACCCAAATCAAATCAACCAGTTGCTTTCTAGTGTATTTCAAGCAATGGAACAGCTGGGAGACGAGGTATTACGCCCATTTTTACAAGATGTTGTCCAGTTTCCCGCCTTATCAAAAACCCTGTTGAAAACAGCCGTGACTTACCCCGGATTAGTGGCTCGAATTATTCCCTTAGTGGGAATCCCGATGCTGCTAGATTGGATGGTTCACTACCTAAACTTGGGAATTTACACGGCTTTATATCCTCTAGCAACCGCCCTGCAACCGTGGACGAAGACGTTACCGCCACTGCCTCGATACTACTGCGATCGCTTCCTCCAAGCTTGGAAATATGGCTCCGGAGGCGATTATAGAAGCCTGAAGAATCTAGGGTGAAGCCCTTCGGTAAGGGTAAAAGAAACCATAGAGGCAAGCATGATGAAGCCTAAAAGAGGAAATTTTACACTTGATACTTCACGCTTGAGACTTCATCCTTTATCCTTAGGTAAACTCTGGCATCGCTTGAGCATTACCAGCAAGTTTACTTGGGCAGTTGTGGCGCTGCTGCTGCTGATTACACAAGTCGCGATGACGAGCTGGCTGTCGCTGAATGCAGTGGTGCGAGAGACAGAAGCGGCGATTCTCACCAGCATTGAGGTGCAGGCAAAAGTATTTCAGATGGATGCCGCCTTACAAGACGCCCGCCAACTGGAAAAAGACTTTTTTTTGAGCTGGCCTTCTATGGGATTTTCCAGCGCTAGCCAGGATTATGTCCAGGCGCATCGGGAGCAAATTGACAAAGCCCTGGATATCAGCAGCCAGTTGCAAGAGTTACTCAATGGTGGGAAGGTTAGCGATGCTTTGCGTCGGAGCAATCCGGAATTGGTGGCTTATGTAGAGCTTGTCGAGCGCTATGCTAGCAGCTTTAAAGAAGCTGTGGCGTTGGTGGGGACACTGGGAATCGATGATGTGGGGGTACTGGCGCGGTTAGAGCAAAATTCGCGGCTATTGCACGACACGCTGCAACTCTCTGCCAGTTCGGAGTTGATGATTTTATATCGGGAAATGCAGTCGGTGGAGAAAGAATATCTCTCCAACCGTCAGGAGGACAAAATCCAGGCGGTGTATGAGGCGGTGGAACGTTTGCGCCAGGGAATTCAACAAGCACCCCAACTCAATGCCACTCAGAAGGCGGCGGCGTGGGAGTATCTGAATGCTTACGAGTTAGCGATCCGAGAAATTATCAACCTCGACGCTCAAATTAGAAGCAAAATCAGCACTTTTGACGAGCAAGCGGCAAGTGTTTCCACTAAAGTAATTGGGTTGGCAAATGCTGACGTACAGCGATCGCGCCTTGAAATCGCCCGAACCAGCACGCTAGCTACGGTACTGCAAGCGATGACAGTATTGACGGCGGTGTTGCTATCTGGGGTGATTGCGAATATCTTCGCTACTGCTTTAAAAAATTTGCAAGCAGAACAGGAAAAATCTGAGCGTCTGCTGCTGAATATCTTTCCAGAAGCGATCGCCCATCGATTAAAACAGGAACAGCGCACGATTGCGGAAAACTTTGCCGATGTGACGGTATTGTTTGCTGACATTGTTGGTTTTACTGAGCTTTCGGCTCGGATTTCCCCAACTGATGTGGTTGAGTTGCTCAATCAGATTTTCTCAGCCTTCGATCGGCTGGCAGATCGCCACGGTTTGGAGAAAATTAAGACAATTGGAGATGCTTATATGGTGGTAGGAGGACTGCCAATGCCTTCAGAAGATCACGCGGAAGCGATCGCGGAAATGGCACTGGATATGCTGGAGGAAATGACTTGCTTAAGTACCAAGATTGGCGAAGCGTTGTCTACTTCTCGCCCTCAACACTACACCATCCGAATTGGAATTAATACGGGTCCCGTCGTTGCAGGCGTTATTGGCACGAAAAAGTTTATCTATGATTTGTGGGGCGATACGGTGAATATTGCTAGCCGTATGGAATCCCAAGGCATTGCGGGTTGCATTCAAGTGACAGGAGCAACTTATGAACGCTTACGGCATAAGTACCAGTTTCAGGAACGGGGAACTATCCAAGTAAAAGGTAAAGGGGAGATGAAAAGCTTTCTCCTCAAAGGCAGACATCAAGACGATTCACGATAGATGAATGGTACTGATATATAAGAGCCTTGAGATAAATCTCTCACCTTAAAGCTAAAGCTTAAAACAGGTTAAAAGCCTTTTTTTCCCCAGTATTTGGGCCAATTTCAACTGAATTTCGCTCTTATCCCTAACTTTAGTTCAGGGCTGAAGTTAGCGCGATTCCACTATAGATTTTTGTAGAAGACTTGCGATTCTCTCGTTTTTCAGGACTGCGAACAAGGCAATCTCTAAATATTTCCGGCTCAACTCGAAAAAGCGAGGTTAAGGAATGTAGATCATCCCCAGTTTATTATTAAACCTCTCTTGGCTCTGAGTCAAAAGATCGCACCATGATTAAACAAGAATTTCAAACCACTCACTACTTTACCGTCTTAATGGGGCTGCTACGCGATCGCCAAGGATTTATGGAAGAAATTCGTCAAGGCGTGAGACTTCCCAGTAAAATCACCTCTCTACTCGTTTGTAGTTCCCTCTTTTTTGCCGCCTATGGCGCAATTATCGGTTCATCTCATAGCCTTTTACAAGCATTGTCCTCTGCTGTTAAACTTCCCTGCTTCTACTTAATCACGCTGATTCTTTGCTTGCCAACTTTATATTTTTTCAGCATCCTTTTTGGCTCAAGCAAAAGTATTGGACAGTATTTCGCCATGCTTCTGACCTCTGTCGCCGTGATTAGCGTTCTAGAATTTAGCTTGGCACCCGTAGCGCTAGTTTTTCTGTTGACCGCCCACAACTACCAATTTTTTGTATTGTTAAATGTGGGTATTTTTGCTCTCACCGGATTGACTGGCGTCACTTTCCTCTATCAGGGAATACAGTTTATGTCCGTACAAGATAGCGAATCAGCACAAGAAACTCGTACCAGAGTTCTGAAATTTTGGTTAATTCTTTATGCTTTAGTTGGCTGTCAATTAGGTTGGACACTCAGACCCTTTTTTGGAACTCCTGGACAATTTGTATTGTTTCGACCGATGGAAGGGAATTTTTATCTGAGTATTTTCAAAGCAATTGGACACCTTCTAGGTTTTAATTAAAGCTGCACTCAAATAGCACTTGTCTACGTTCAGGATTGTCCATCCTACTTAGCTCGGTCTTAGCTAAAATATCGGAATTCTTGTTTGGAGGCAGTACATAACCCCACCCCTGCTTCTCTTCTCTTTCAGAGAAGGGGTTAGGGGTGAGGTTACGAGTAGATATCGAAACAAAGTGAGAACTGCTATATCTATCGATAGATAGTTGATAGTTGTAATTTCTGTAGTAAATCGTTACTGTTTTTAAGGAAAAAACTTCGGCTAGATAATATTAACAAGTGATTCTGGCTCACGATTAATATCAGAAAATGATGCGATCGCTTGCAGGATCGCGCTTAATTCACAGAAACTTCATTTAAAGCCCCTAAATTATAAATTTAGGGTAAAGGATTATTTCATCGGTGATAATACTGATAGCAATATCCTCAGATCAGCGGTGAAATCTACTCATTTCAGTGGCGAAGCTACAGTTCGTTGAATTTGGATGTTTGAGTGTAGGGTAGGGAACACGGACATTTTGCACCTTACTCTGGGAACTGGGAAGGCAACAATCCATCCACCCCTCGTTTCTAAGCGTCAGCCTAGAGAACGAGAGGAATCAAGGCAGAGCTTTGATTTGGTAGGTGCAAGATGTAAAGTATCTGGAATCAGGATTGATTAGGAATTCGAGAGTTCCTAGTGTCATACATCGGCTTTATGAGATGTATGAGAGCGATCGCTTCCAGTTATGAAGTTTTTAGAAGCTTTGTCTCGCCCCTGTAAGGTGTTGCAGGTTTGTTAAGCGATGAACGTTTTTGGAAGTGGTAGGTAGGAGAACAGGTAGCAATGACAATTAAAAATCCCGCAACTACTAATTTTTTCTGTCTTCTGTCTTAAGTACCATCCAAAATCTCCTGAGCCAATTTTGGCGTTAAAGCTCAAAGACAACCTGCATTCTCATGCTAGTCCAACCCGCAAAAAAATTATAAAAATCGGCTTTTTACTTACGAGATGGTCATCAAAGGAAACAAACTCATGAAAAAAACTCTAGCCGCCCTTACTGTTGGCTTTACCTTAGCGATGGGAGCCACTTCTGCTAACGCCGTTCCTCTTTACGACGGCGTATCGCAGCCAAATCAAACGCCCGCTCAACAAGGATGGGAATATAAAGAAAATGCTTTTAAGTCTCCTGTACCGACTGCAACGCCTTCCACTGAAGGCACTATTTTGAATACGGGTAATACCAGTAATCAAGCAGGCTACTTCAAAGTATCGCCAGTGCTGCTTGACCGCAGTACCGGATATAGCATCAGTTTCAGCGTCAAGGTGAGTTCAGAAACTCACCTCAACAACAATCGTGCAGGCTTCAGTCTGATTGTGATGAGCAATGGCGTCTCTGGTGAAACGCAACCTTATGGGCTGGAATTAGGTTTCTGGCAAAATAGCATCTGGGCGCAAAACGTTGGTTTTACTCAAGGCGAGAAAGTAACTTTCAACGTCCAGAAAACGATGAATAACTATGTATTGTATGTAAAAGACAACCAGTATCAACTGTTTATGAACGGTTCTACCTTTCCTGTTTTGCAAGGCAATCTGCGTCAATATACCGGATTTACACCGCCTCCCGGATATCTCAAC
Organism: Trichocoleus sp. DQ-U1; assembly: GCF_039961925.1. Taxonomy (NCBI): domain Bacteria; kingdom Bacillati; phylum Cyanobacteriota; class Cyanophyceae; order Leptolyngbyales; family Trichocoleusaceae; genus Trichocoleus; species Trichocoleus sp. DQ-U1. The sequence continues at coordinate 52,412 of NZ_JAMPKB010000019.1, forward strand.
CCTTACACAACTTCCAACCTGATTTTCTTAGGCGACAACACGACATCCGCCACGGCGAACGTTACCATAAAAAGCCTCTCCGCATCCTCTGCCAGCAATGTTAACCTCACCAATGCCTCTGTAAAATAATCATTTCACTTTAGGGAATCAAAAAGTCCAAATGAGCGCCAGCTTGGGCTTGTAGATCCTCCAGAGAACCTTGCAATTTCAAGTGACCTTGCTCCAGAAAAACAATCCAATCAGCTCGATTAATTACTCTGGGGCGGTGGCTAATTAAAATGGTGGTTCTGCCTTGGCGGTGAGACAGCAACTGCTCTAAAACTTGCGCTTCGCTCACCGGATCGAGTCCCCCCGTGGATTCATCTAAAATCAGAACTGGCGGCTCGTTTACAATCGCTCTGGCAATTGCTAATCGTTGCCGCTGTCCGCCAGAAATATTTGCCCCGAATTCACCCAAAACGGTTTGATATTTGTCAGGTAGCTTGCTGATAAATTCATCTGCACCCGCAATCTGGCAGGCTCTCACAATGTGTTCAAATGCAACGTGAGGGGAACCTAAGCGGAAGTTTTCCACAATTGAGCGACTCCAAAAGTGAGGCTCTTGAGGAACGAGAATCACCTGTTGTCGCAAGCAATCAAGTGATAAATCTTGCAAATTATACATGCCAATGCGGAGATTTCCAGAATGTGGTGAATATAATCCAGCGATTAACTTCGCCAGGGTGCTTTTACCGCAGCCAGATTTACCAATGAGTGCAATAACTTTTCCTCCAGGAATTGTTAGCGAAAAATCTTCTAAAAGGTCAGTTCTGCCAGCGTGGTGGAAGTTGAGATTTGTGGAAATAATATCTGCATCTCCCGGAATTTTAGCAAAGGGTCTTTTGTCATCAACTGGATTTTCTGGTGTAGAGTCAATTACTTCCGTAAGACGTTGGGTGGCGGTTTGAACGCGAGTGAGTTCATCGACAAATCCCACGACTGCCCCAATAAACGCTAGAAAGTTTCCATTCATCCCATTAAAAGCTAACAGTTGCCCAATGGTTAATTCTTTACTAATCACCAAGCTACTGCCAAACCAAAGTAAGATGACGCTACCGATACTAGAAACTAATCCAGAAAAGGTACTGTTGATAATGACAATCTGAATCGTGCGGAAGGTGATGTTGGCAAGGCGACCGAAGCGACTCTGAAACTCTTCCCAAAATTGCGGTGCAGATGTAGTCGTTTTGAGCGTCAGTGCCCCTTTAAAAGTCTCAACTAAAATGCCTTGATTTTCTGCTTCTAAGACTAATAAGCTCCGAGTTTTTTGTTGCAGTGTCGGCAGGAAAATAATTGTGGAAATTGTCATAACAACAGCAATGCCCACAGCAACGCTTGTGAGTTTCATACTGTAGAACAACATGAAACTAAATGAAACGATGGCAATAAATAGCTGACTCGGCAAGCTGACAACGACTTGAGAAACTAACTGATTAATTTCTTGAATATCTCGCAAGCGGCTGACAATTTCGCCACTGCGACGAGCTTCATAATAGGAAAGCGGCAAACGCAAAATTGCTCTGCCAAATTCTAAAACTAAGCCTAATTGGAGCCGTTGAGAAAAATGGGCGATTAGGTTAGATTGCACCAGTCTGAGGCTACTGGATACAACGTTCATTACCATAACAGCAGTCACGACACCCGTTAGTAGCTGGGTATCCCCCCGAACCAGCACATCATCGGTGAGGATTTGGATGAGGAAGGGGGATGTGAGGGAAAGCAATCCCAAGACAAGGTTAATGATAAATGCCTCAGCGAGAATCCCTCGGTAAGCCCAGACGGGTTTAAAGAAACGCCCAAAACCGCCAACTTTATTATCAACTTGGGCAAAAAAGCGGGCGGAGTCTGGCTCTAGTAACAGCATGATGCCATTTGTCCAACCTGCCGCTAGCTCGTTTTTGGAGAGGTAACGGATGCCGACAGCGGGATCGGCGATCGCATATTTTTTCCGGTGTTGCCCGTATAAAACAACCCAGTGGTAGCCTTTCCAGTGAATGACGGCTGGTAGCGGTGCTTGCTTCAATTTGTCAAGAATCTGTGGTGAAGCTTTCACGGCTCTAGCATTAAAACCGAGTGCTTCTGCACCCCGCCGGAGTCCTAGCAATGTGGTTCCTAGCTGTCCAGTGCCTACGGCTTCACGGATACGGTTGAGCGTAAAAGTCCGCCCGTGGTGTTTCGCGATCGCAGCAAGACAAGCTGCTCCGCAGTCTTCTTCACTGTGTTGTAAGACATGCTCGTACTTCATGCTTAACTCATGCCATAGTGTCAGGATTTATGCGGTTCGGTAACTAACACACTATAGGCGCACTATAGACAAAATCTAATGGTCAACTTGAACGGTTGATAGAGTTAGGAGGCGCTCAAAAGCAGTCACTACAAGAAGATCGTGGCTGCTTCCCTTTGACATTCGTGACCGCCTCAGTCAGTTTTCGCAACGAGCATCAATCACAAAGCAGTAGATGCATACTTGGGTTTTCATCAACCCAGCTCAACGATGGGAGCGATCGCTCCAAAGCGAAAATCTCAATCAACACGCAAGTAACCACATTTACATAACTTGTCATGAATGTTTGATAAAACCCTTGGTCAAACATTTCTGCAATTATGACGTTTGCATCTAATATGAGGCGTTTGAACAATCCCAGCCTCTTGACAAGAGTCCTACCTCTTTACATTAAATCAAATACATTAAAACAAAAAATTATTAATTATTAACAAGCCGTATTACTTAGCTATAACTACTTTAGCCTACCTTTTAAGCATTGAATGAATAATCCCAACAATCTTTAAAAGAACTCATACACAAAACTCAATAAAATTTGCTTGTTTTAAATGTCTTTCCTCTATCTTGAGATTGATGCTAACTCAGTATTTAAGTCGCAAAATATACGATATCGCGAGTCAAATAGAAGAAGACTCTGCAAGCCTTTAAACAAAACCTTTAGTGGCTTTTGCTAAAAAGTTTTCTCTAGTTTTGAAACTCTAAAACGCTTACACAATTTTAATAAATTTTAGGAAAAAATAACTTTTCTTAGGAGGAAGCAAGAAGGGATTTCCTGAACATTTTTCTTCAAATAAGCGTTCCAGCAATTGAATTGAGAAAATTTTACTAGCAAGAAATAAAAAGGAATTGTATAACCCTATATTTGGAATTTTATTACCTAAAACTTAAGGTATTAAAGCTTCAATCTGAAAGGATTACTTTTTGGTTTGCGGGCTAAGATTCGCGCGACTCTTTCCAAATGAGCATTCATTGGAGTTTAAGGTGAAACGAGTAGCGATCGCATTTAGTCTTTTTAGTCTAGTCAGTAGCGCTCTTGTGAGTTGCACGTCAGCTCCCCGGAACGCTCAAAATAGCCAACAAAACAGTTCAGAACTTTCATCCGTTGCTGTCACAGTGCGCGATCTCGGCAACCCCTTCTTTGTACAAGTTGGTAAGGGTGCAGAGGCGGCAGCTAAGAGAATTGGCGGTGCGGACGTTAGCACAACCCTCGTCTCCAGCGGGGACGATTTAAATCAGCAATTTAATCAAATTGAAAATTTCATTGCCTCAGATGTCAGCATGATTATACTTAATGCTGCTGACAGTAAGGGGATTTTTGCAGCGGTTGAAAAAGCTAAACAAGCAGGAATTCCAATCATTGCAGTTGATACTGCCGCTGAAGGAGGTGTTGATGCCACTGTTACCTCCAACAACGTGCAAGCAGGTGAAGTAAGTTGTCAATACATTGCCGATCGATTGAAGGGTCAAGGCAATGTTGTAATTATCAACGGACCTCCTGTTGCTTCAGTTGTTGAGCGAGTCCAAGGATGTCTGAGCGTATTTTCCAAATATCCCAATATCAAGATCCTTTCAAAAGATCAGAATGCAGAAGGTAGCCGTGATGGTGGGTTGAGAGTCATGAGCGATTTGCTCACATCCTTCCCAAAAATTGATGCCGTTTTTGCAATTAATGACCCTTGTGGGATTGGTGCGGAGCTAGCTGCTACCCAAGCACAACGGAAAGAGTTCTTTATTGTTGGCGTCGATGGCGCACCCGAAGCTCTAGATGCGCTCAAGCAGGAAAATAGTTTATTTGTTGCGACTGCGGCTCAAGATCCCTTTCGCATGGCAGCCAAGGCAGTAGAGGTCGGGAATGACATTATCAAAGGGAACAAACCTGCCAATCCAGACATTCTCATTCCAGTCACGTTGGTTACTCGTGAAAACGTGAATCAGCATAAAGGCTGGACAAGTGAATAACGAAATTTTTGTCGTTAATTGCACCAATTTATGACTTGATAATCCATCAATTTGAATCGTATTTTCACAAACATTACAGGGATTTCTGATGGCAAGTAGCACTCAACCCTCAATAAAAACTAAACCCGTACTCGAAATGCAAGGAATTACAAAAACCTTTAATGGTTTCACCGCCTTGCATGATGTAAATCTCACTATTTATCCTGGGGAAGTTCATGCCCTTATGGGTGAAAATGGTGCAGGCAAGAGTACGCTGATGAAAATCCTGGCTGGAGCCTATATAGCCGATGCAGGGGAAATCAGAATTGACGGTCAAGCTGTTAAGATGACAGACCCAGGTCAAGCCAGAGATTTGGGTATAGCCATTATTTATCAAGAGCTTAATCTCGCCCCAAATCTGACCGTGGCTGAAAACATTTTTATGGGGAGTGAGCTTAAGAAAGGAGGCACCTTCATTGACCGAGACGGAATGCGGCATCAAGCATCTGAGGTATTGAGAAACCTCGACGCGAGTTTTGATGCGGGCGACCTGGTTTCAACCCTTTCCATTGCAGAACAGCAGCAAGTTGAAATTGCTAGGGCGCTCAAACACAAGAGCCGCATTCTAGTAATGGATGAGCCGACAGCAGCGCTTTCAGACCGAGAGACAGAGAAACTTTTCGAGGTTGTTCGCCGCTTGCGGAATGAAGGGATTGCGATTATTTACATTAGCCATCGGATGGAAGAGATTTATGCGCTTGCTGACCGCGTTAGCGTGATTCGAGATGGCGGGTATATAGGCTCTCTGGAGAGGAGTGAAATTTCCGCCCCTCGCTTAGTAGAAATGATGGTGGGTCGTTCTTTACAGGATTTATACGAACATAAGCGTCAAACCCATCCTGGCTCAGTAGTCCTTGAGGTAAAGAATTTAAGTGATGGGCGCAAGGTAAAATCTGCGAGTTTTAAACTGCATGCTGGGGAAATTGTTGGTTTAGCAGGCTTGGTTGGCGCAGGCAGAACTGAAATTGCTCGTCTTATTTTTGGTGCTGACCGAAAGGCTAGCGGTGAAATAAAGCTGGAAGGTCGTTCTCTCAATATCTCGACACCCGATGATGCAATTAAAGCGGGAATTGCCTATGTCCCAGAAGATCGTAAGGATCTCGGTCTATTTCTGGAGATAAGTTCTGGTGAAAATATCACTATGAATGTTCTTGGACGAGAGGCAACCTCTGGCATCATCAACTCAAAATCCCTTTTTAAAATTGTGGCTGATGCCGTTAGCAACTTAGGGATTCGTCTTGCCAGCCCAAGCATCAGGGCAATGGATTTATCTGGGGGAAATCAGCAGAAGTTATTGCTAGCCCGTTGGTTGGCAATTAATCCCAAGGTACTTTTGCTCGATGAACCTACGCGCGGCGTTGACATCGGCGCGAAAAGCGAAATTTATCGAATTATTAGCGATCTGGCAGCAAAAGGTGTAGCCATTTTGATGATTTCCAGCGAACTGCCGGAAATCGTGGGAATGAGCGATCGCGTCTTGGTGATGCGTGCGGGAAGCCTGGTTGGTGAAGTAGGCGGCTCAACTGGGGAAGCAATTACACAAGAGAACATCATGGGTTATGCCACAGGGGCAAGAGAGGTAGCAAAATCATGAGTCAAACAGAAGTAAGAACCACCAGAAATGAAACGAGCGATCGCTCTAAAGCGAGTAATCGTCAAGCTTGGAAAAATTTCATTCAGGTTGCTGGTATCCTACCGATTTTGGTTGCAATCTGTATAATTTTTTCAATTGTTACGCCAAGCTTTCTTTCGCCCGGAAATCTGATTAATGTCATTCGGCAAGCATCGATCAATATCGTGCTAGCGACCGGGATGACATTTGTCATTTTAACCGGAGGAATTGACCTTTCTGTGGGGTCAATTTTGGGCGTGACAGCAGTTGTCGGGGTGCTTGTCTCGTTGATCCCAGGTCTTGGTTTACTTGCCATACCAGCCGCCCTATTAGCGGGATTAGGGTTAGGCTTACTAAATGGGTCGTTGATTGCCTATTTAGGTTTGCCACCTTTTATCGTCACGCTTGGTTCTTATACGGCTTTGCGGGGTGTTGCTTACTTAGTTGCTAATGGCACGACCGTTCTAAATCGAAATCTAAATTTTGCTTGGATAGGCAACAATTATCTTGGTCCCATTCCCTGGCTAGTTGTGATTGCTTTGCTTGCCGTTGTAGCGAGTTGGTTTGTCTTAAGACGGACAGTATTGGGAAGGCATATTTACGCCGTAGGCGGTAACATACGGGCAGCACGACTAACAGGAATTAAGGTGAGTCGGGTGCTGTTATTTGTTTATGGTGTGAGTGGGTTGCTTTCCGGTTTAGGCGGAGTGATGAGCGCCTCGCGTCTCTACAGTGCGACGGGTATGTTAGGTCAAGGCTACGAACTTGATGCGATCGCTGCCGTCATTTTAGGAGGAACCAGCTTCACGGGTGGCATTGGCACCATCTGGGGGACTTTACTGGGTGCTTTAATTATTGCCCTCCTCAACAATGGGTTAACCCTGATGAACGTGTCATTTTTCTGGCAGTTAGTTGTTAAAGGTCTTGTGATCATTATTGCCGTGACGATTGACAAACTTCGCACCCGCACTAGCGCTGCGTAAGTATTGAGCTTCCGATGACAGACTGGTAGGAAGCGATCGCACGTCAGGCAGAATAGATCTAAAAAACAGGGAGTCGCGATCGCGACTCCCTGTTTGCAGATCCTCACCGAAGATTTAACTAACGACTGCGTTGAAGATAGCTTTCTACATTGCTAATCGCTCGTGTCGCATACGAATCCCCAGGACGTAGATTAAGCGCCCTTCTAAAGTTAATCAAAGCAGTTTGGTAATCTCTTTGTTGGGTTGCAGCGTACCCAAGTCTCATGTACTGAGTATAATTCCCCTGCCGACCACTCCGTTGCGTAGCCCCTGGAGTATTACCTGCGGGATTCTGTTGGGTAGTGCCCGTTCCTGCTGGATTTTGTTGCCCAGTCCCAGTTCCGGCTGGATTCTGCTGAGTTGCACCCGCACCAGATGGAGTTTGTTGCCCAGCCCCAGTTCCGGCTGGATTCTGCTGAGTTGTACCAGTTCCCGCACCTGCTGGAGTTTGTTGCCCAGTACCTGTACCTGTACCTGCCGGATTCTGCTGAGTTGTACCAGTTCCCGCACCTGCTGGAGTTTGTTGTCCAGTACCTGTACCGGCTGGATTTTGCTGAATTGTACCAGTTCCCGCGCCTGCTGGAGTTTGTTGCCCAGTACCTGTACCTGTACCTGTGGGATTTTGTTGAATTGTACCCGCGCCTGCTGGAGTTTGTTGCCCAGCGCCAGTTCCGGCTGGATTTTGTTGAGTTGTACCAGTTCCCGTGCCTGCTGGAGTTTGCTGGGTAGTACCCGCACCTGCTGGAGTTTGTTGCCCAGTGCCAGTTCCTGCTGGAGTTTGCTGAGTTGTACCAGTGCCAGTTCCTGCTGGAGTTTGCTGAGTAGTGCCCGCACCTGCCGGATTCTGTTGCACAACTCCTGGGCTAATTACCTCATAGTTAGGTTGCCCAGTACGAGTACCGGCAGGAGTTTGTTGGTTAGTACCCGTACCCGTACCAGCAGGAGTTTGTTGGTTAGTACCCGTACCCGTACCAGCGGGAGTTTGTTGGTTAGCACCAGCGCCAGATGGATTTGTTTGTGTCCCACCTGGAGTACTCTGAGCTAATAATTGTTGGCTTCTCGTACTAGAGTTGGAATTGATGAGGGCTAATGCTGGAAAACTGAGGAAAACACTAGCGCCAGCAACGCTCATCAAGCTAACAAGCTTTTTAACCGAATGTTTCTGATTTTGCGTACTCATGGGAATATCCTGAACTTAGGCTAAAAAATACTGACTTTGGCAACTTTCTTGCCAAAAGCGAACAAATGTTGGTTGTAAAAAAATTGACCTTCAATCAGTTACGTCAGTTAGCAGCCTAAAGACATATTTCTTGAAACTCTTTGTTAAAACCCTACCTCTATTATTTTCTTGGCTCGTCTATCTAAAGAGTTGTACTAATGTTAAATTAATCTGCCTAATTAGGTAGTAATATCCAATCTGATTGATTACTCGCAATTTCCCCAAATCCAAAGCAAGTCTAAGTCTTTGGCACTATCTCTCCTCCCTGAAATGTGGGTAGATAGAGGAAGCGGTTTCCTCTTGCGGGAAATCTACCAGATTTGAAATGAGGCAGCTAACAGAAATCCACTGTACCTATACTTTGATATCGCAAGCCTGAATGATTCGTGAAGGCGAGATCCCCGACTTCGAGAAAGAAGTTGGGGATCTGAACTACTAGCATCCACACTCAAATAGGATTGCCATAACAATTGAGTTAAAAAGGTTTAGAAAAAGACAAGCAGCAATTTTGGCTCAGGCGCACTGAGACAGAGTAGCGGATGAATTGTACTGCTGAATCGGAATCGCGATCGCAAACTCTGTTCCTTTACCCGTTTCGGAAATATAGGTCAATTGACCGCTGTGTTTTTCTACCACGATTTGATAACTAATTGACAACCCTAAGCCAGTTCCTTTGCCGATAGGTTTAGTCGTAAAGAAAGGATCGAATAGTCGTTGCTGTACCTCCGAGGTCATCCCAATGCCGTTGTCTGCAATCCGAATTACAACTTGATTGTTATCTCCGACTTCCGTGCGAATCCGAATTATCGGTGATGGGTAATGGGTATTTCCTTGTCTGTGACTAATTTCCTTTTCTAGTGCCTCAATTGCATTGCAGAAGATATTCATGAATGCTTGGTTGAGTTGCCCAGCATTGCATTCTACAAAAGGAAGGTCGCCATAGTCTTTTTGAACCACAATATCAGGGCGTATACCTCTGCCTTTGAGCCGATTTTGTAGAAACAGGAGCGTGTTGTCGATGCCTTCGTGAATATTGACACACTTCACTTCTGCTTCGTCGAGCCGAGAGAAGTTCCGCAGGGAAAGAACAATCTCAGAGATCCGTTCTGCACCTACCTGCATTGAAGATAGAAGTTTCGGCAAATCTGACCTCAGAAAATCCAGGTCAATGTCTTCCATTTCTGCTTGTATCTCTGGCACTGGCTGAGGATAGTGCTGGATAAACAGGTGCAGCAAGTGCAGCAAGTCGTAGGCATACTCGCTGGCATGGGTGAGATTGCCGTAAATAAAGCTGACAGAGTTATTAATTTCGTGGGCGATACCGGCAACGATTTGTCCCAACCCAGACATTTTTTCGGTCTGAATCAGTTGAGCTTGAGTACGCTGGAGTTCATGCAGGGTTTGCTCCAACTGGGTTGTTTTCTCTCTGGATTGAACTTCTGATTGCCGCAGTGCTTCTGCTGCCTGTTGATGAATCTGCGATTGAGCAATGAGTAACTGATGTACGTCTAAGAGTCTGCAAATTCCCGATTGCAGTTGTACGACAATCGGTTCGTAAATGAGTTCGGGCGATCGCTTTAAGGACTGCTGTACAGTCTCGACAATGGAACTGTTGCGATCGCATACTAAAATCTCACATTGGGCAATGCTGTAGAGTGCCTTCAGAGAGGGCGGGGAAGATAACTCTAAGCTGTAGAGACGGCGCATAGATTCAAAGAAGCGCCGTCGCGAAATCATTCCGACGAAATTACCTTGTTCGGTAATAATCATGCCAGGAAGCAATGGGTTCGCTTCAAAAATCTGGATTGCTTCCTCTACGGCACGTTCCGACTCGATACTAGCGTCGTAGAGCGTTAATTCTTCTAGCGTCGAATCTAAATGTAGGGGTGACGGTTGGGAAGTCGCCTCTTTTTGGCTTTGTTCAAAATCCTCAGTCCGGGTTACTGATGCTTGCTCAATCCATGCCCAGGGCGTTACTTGTTGTTGAGTCCTGCTTAGCATTTCTTGTGAGTAGTCCGTCCAGTGAGAAGTGTCTTCTGGAATTTTGTGCATCAGTCCCATCGCACCTCTGTTAATGCCCTGATTCAGTATGGCTACTATCAAGCTTTTGAAAAAGCTGCGTAGTGCTACCGATCTCTACACGTTTGCGATCGCTTAATCCGGAAACAGCGATCGCGATCGCTTACGTAAATTTACGTGTTGTTCGATACACTATACGGAAACTTTAAACGCAAAGCCTCTACCACGGGTGTGAATTAGCACTCTTCTTTTGTGTAGATGCCATTTTGTAGGCTTTTAGCCACTCTCCTAATCAAGCAATCAGCCAAGGTAGCCAAATTGCTAAACTCAAAAGCGTTATAAACAGCGCTGGCAAAGTCAGGATGAGACTCAGATGACGAGAGTGAGGGTGAGAAAGAAGAAAGCGATCGCTCCTGCTGAAAATCCTGACAAGGCGATCGCTGGTGCAGCATAGGTAGTTGCCGCAATGCTCATCTTAGTTACGATGCCATCGCGTACCATCCGGGCTATCAATTAAAGTAATGCCCTTGGCTTGTAGCTCGTTGCGAATGCGATCGCTTTCAGCAAAATTTTTCGCAATCCTGGCTTCCTGGCGCTGCTGAATCATCGCCTCAATGTCTGCATCGCTGAAACCACCAGAAGCGGCAGTTTCAACCTGTAGCTTTGCGATCTCGTCAGCACTTACTTCCAAGCCCAACACACTTGACAAATCAACCAAATTATGCCAGAAAATTTCTAATTGTTCGGGTGGGATCTCAGTTTTACCCTGATGAACGAGGATATTTCCCTGCTTGCCTAACTCTTTGGCAAGTTCAAACAATATGGTTAACCCGCCAGGAAAATTCAAGTCATCATCCACTTCTGCCTGAAATCTTTCCACAGCGTTGTCATGTCCCCCCTCGCTGACGGGGAGATTAGCGGGGTTTCCCGTCCAACTCAGTTGGGAACCGTACTTATATCCAAACAACAGACCTTCTTTTAGCGTATTCCAACCGTTTGTCGCCGCTTGTATTGCTTCATCGGTAAAATCAATCGGCTTGCGATATTGGGCTGTAAGAACAAATAGCCGTACCGCCATCGGATCGACCCCTCGATCGAGTAACTCACGGATGGTGATAAAGTTGCCCAGAGACTTAGACATCTTCTCCCCATTTACCGTCACCATCCCGTTATGCAGCCAGTAGTTCGCTAACGGCTTGCCAGTCACTGCTTCCGATTGGGCAATTTCGTTCTCGTGGTGAGGGAAAATTAAGTCAGCACCGCCAGCGTGGATGTCGATTGTATCGCCCAAGCGATCGCGCACCATTGCCGAACATTCAATGTGCCACCCCGGACGACCCGCACCCCAAGATGATTCCCAGGCGGGTTCCCCCGGTTTTGCCGCCTTCCACAGCGCAAAATCAAACGGATCTCTTTTCTTGGACGCTTCCAGGTCTTCCACCTCCACCCGGTTACTCGCGCCCGCTTGCATATCTTCTAACTTGCGTCCCGACAGCTTACCGTACTCCGGAAATTGACGCACCGCATAGTAAACATCACCCCCAGCGGGATAGGCAAAATTTTTCTGTTCCAACTCGTGAATCAGCCGCTGAATCCCATTGATCGTGTGTGTAGCACGCGGATATTCATCGGCTTCTTTGATATTCAGCCGCGCCATATCCTCAAAATAAGCTTGGATGTAGCGTTCGGCGACTTCTTCCATTGACGAACCTTCAAGACGCGCCCGGTTGAGGATTTTGTCATCAATATCGGTAAAATTCTGCACATAGCGCACGTCGTAGCCGACAAATTGCAGATAACGGCGCGTCACATCCCAGACGATGCAAGCTCTTGCATGACCCAAGTGGCAATAGTCATACACCGTCACGCCGCAGTAGTACATCCCGGCTTTACCGGGTTCAACGGGTTCAAAGGCTTCCTTGCGACGAGTGAGGGTGTTGTAGAGTGTTAGGGCCATTCCTAGAACTTAAGAAATAAAGTGCATCTGTATCAGTATTTTAAATTCCCTGGTCAGCAAGCCATCCACTCATCCGAATTAAAATTTTACTTTGTCGCTAATTAAGTCTCAAAAAGTAGGTGCTTAAGAGAGTAACTAGGGAGCAATGCGGCTTCAACACAACATCATGCGCTTCAACATCGACTTAACGCGATAGCGTTAGCGAAGCGAGGCGTTAGCCTAGCGCTGACTTGTCAGTTCGCATCCGCTAACACTAACGCTAACAACATTGCTTTACTGATCGAAATTCGCTTCAAGATGAAAAATGCTTAGGCGATGCGAAAAGGATTGGAGAATGCCTTCTTCGGAGTTAGGTAAGCTGGAGGGAGAGAGCGATCGCTCTGTTAGCGCGTATGCGAAGCTGTTCGCTTGCTATAAAGTAAAAGGTTGGATCTCCATTTCAAGCCATCATCGGGATCTAAACCTACACTCCGCTTAGCGCTTAGCTCCTACAGTAATTTACGTATAGCTCTATCAACGTTTTTTGAGAAAATCTGAAAGTCGCACTATGCAACCAGCCACCACTCCCAGTCAATCTCCAGAGATAGATGCCCCCAAGCACGGCTTACCCGTGACGATCATTACAGGTTTCCTTGGCAGTGGCAAAACCACCCTCCTCAATCACATCTTGAGCAATCAGCAAGGCGTCAAAACCGCTGTTCTGGTTAATGAATTTGGTGAGATCGGCATTGATAATGAGCTGATTGTCACCACCGGCGAGGACATGGTGGAGTTAAGTAACGGTTGTATCTGCTGCACCATTAATAACGATCTCGTCGAAGCAGTCTACAAAGTTCTGGAACGCGAAGAAAAGGTCGATTATCTGGTAGTCGAGACAACCGGACTCGCAGATCCCCTGCCAGTGGCACTTACCTTTTTAGGTACAGAACTGCGAGACATGACTCGTCTAGATTCCATCATTACGGTGGTAGATTCGGAAAACTTCAGTCTCGATTTATTCAACAGCGAAGCCGCCGCCAGCCAGATCGCATACGGTGATATCATCCTGCTCAACAAGGCAGACTTGGTGGATGAAGCCGACTTAGACTCCTTAGAAGTCAGAATTCGGGATATGAAAGGCGGTGCCCGGATTATGCGAACCACCAAAGGACAGGTGCCGCTACCGTTACTCCTCAGCGTCGGTTTATTTGAGACTGACAAATATTTCCAAAACGAAGAGGCAGAAAAGGGTCACGACCATCACCACCACGACCACGGTCATGACCACGATCATCACGATCATCACGACGATCATAGTAGTTGCGATCACGATCATGGCGTTTGCACTCACGACCATCACGACCACGATCATCATTCCCACCACTTGGAAAATGACGGGTTTACCTCGATTTCCTTTGAAAGCGACAAGCCTTTTGCGATCAAGAAATTTCAAAATTTCCTAGATAATCAGCTGCCCTCGACCGTCTTCCGTGCCAAAGGGATTCTTTGGTTTGATGAAAGTCCTCGGCGTCATATCTTCCACTTGTGCGGCAAGCGCTTCTCCATCGATGATGAAGACTGGGCAGGAAAACCAAAAAACCAGTTGGTACTGATTGGTCAGGATTTAGATAAAGAGACCCTGCAACAACAAATCAAAAGTTGTGTTTGTCTGCCTTCTACTTCTCGCGGTAAAGGCTTTGGGAAATAGTTTTTAGGAATTAGCTAATTGCTAAATTCCTAATCGCTTTTCTCAGTTAGGTCAAATAGATTGCGGCTCTAATTTTTGGTCGGGGCATGGCATTGTCATGTCCCGACAGGTGTATCGAAGCTAATTATGCGCGTTGTCATTCAGCGAGTTAAATCCTCACAAGTTGAAGTTTCAGATCGAGTAATCGGCAAAATTGGGCGCGGACTTAATTTACTCGTAGGCATTGCCGAAACAGATACCGAAGCTGAACTGGAGTGGATGGCTCGTAAATGTCTAGAATTGCGCTTATTTCCAGATGAGCAAAATGGTAGCGGGCGTTGGGAGAAATCCGTTCTAGAAATTGGGGGCGAATTGCTGGTAGTCAGCCAATTCACCCTCTACGGAGATTGTCGTAAAGGACGCCGCCCCTCTTTTGATAAATCTGCTGCCCCTGCGATCGCTCAAAATCTTTACGAACAGTTTATCGCTAAGTTGCGCCAGAGCGGTTTGCGCGTGGAAACAGGCGAATTTGGGGCGATGATGCAGGTAGCAATTGAAAATGATGGCCCTGTTACTTTGCTGCTAGAACGAGAAGCGACTTAACTTGAATAACATTGACTCCAAAGCTGTAAATTCCCCCTTCCTTTGCAGGAAAGAGGGTTAAAATGTTAGGTCATTATTAAGGCCAGATGTTTTGCCACCAAGGTCTAGAACTGCTTTGTGCAACAGGCATTTTCTTCCGAATATCCTGAATATTCCACCCAGTCAGCTTGGCGAGAGTCTGCGCCTCTTGTTCAAATCGTTTAGTCAAAGACTGTTTATACTGTTGACCCGCTTGACACTTCACATCTCCTGTAAAGGGATGACGAAGAACATAACGACCTTGAAAACTTTGTTCATTTGATGTTTCTTGAAACACCAAATCTTCCGGGAATTTATCGCGGGTGTACCGGACGTGGAGACGGGTGATAAAAACATTATTAGAGGGAACAACGGCTCTACGGAAAGGCGCTGACTCGCGGGCATCCGAAGGATAATTATCTAGCCAAAAAACACCAGCTTTCCGCAGTTCTTCTGGATTTAAAGGTTCGGCAGAACAGGGATCGCAGTTCCCCATGTTCCAGGCATATTCCAGAAAGGCAACCTTTTTATCCTCACGAGTGTATGAAGTTTGAAACATCGATTTGTAGAAATCACCAAATTCATTTTTGACGAATACTGGAATTTCAGCATCTGAGGGGACTTTTACAGTTCGGTAATTCGTAACTTCAGCTTGTCCTTTAGGTGATAAAACGTAAACAATTAAATCCTGTTCACTGGTAGAGTTAATCATCCCTAGACGAATCGGCAACATAAATTTAGGCGATTCGTAAGCCATCTGTAGAGGTCGCAGAAATTGAGAACCGGAATTTTGAAATTCTTTAAGATTGACCTTTGCAACAAAGAATTTCATGTTTTGCCGGATATAGGGTTGCAGCAGTTGTTTTGCACCCCGTGGAATCTTATATCCGTTGCGATTTAGCCAGGTTTCTAGACCGTTTGATTCTTTTGCACTGAGAATAACAATGTCATACTCTCCCACATTGAAACGAGCTTCTACAGTGACACCCAAGCTATTGTCTTCATCCCTGCTAGCTCTTGCACCGCCTGACGTTGGTGCGGATGCTGGTGCAGGGAGCCTCTCGTACATGACCGGATTACAAGGATCTTCGTCAAAATATTCCACCAGTCGCGGCGCACTAAAAGCATCCAATCGCTCGATAATTTTAGGGTCGCCAACGTGAACCTGTTCTTTCTGAAGCACTGTCGGAACGGGGACAACCAGAGCAAAGTCTTTGACATCGCCTTGATAGTCATTCGCCATCGTTAAAATAGTGCGATCGCGATCGCGAGCAATTACTACTTGCGAGGATTTATTGTAAAGCTTTGTATCCGCTTTCGCTACATAGAATCCACAAAATCCCCAGGCTGTCGGAGCAAAGCAAATAACAGCCAGAAGCGTTATCACTAAAGTTTTACAGATCCGAAATAACTTCATTGTTACCTCTGCTAGTAATTAATAAAAACTTACACTTGTAGATACGTCTCAGATTCAGTTTCCTCAGGTTTATCAATGACTGAAGTACTGAATGTCTGTGAGGAAGTCTCCGCCCAAGAAAATCGGGGTGCTGACCAGAGAAAATCTAACAGAACGGTCATAGGTGCAAGGGCGAATAAAGCCCAGAAAACAGCAGTAGAAATAAAAAATTGATTTCGCAAGAAAAAAGTTAAGCAGCCAATAGAAACTGCCCATACTAAACGCCCACTCCTAGCGTTAGGAATAGAACGAGGATCTGTAATCATAAATAGAGCGAATAACAACAAAGAACCGCTCATCAATCGATGTAAAAATACATCCCATGTCCAGCCAAGCCAAATATTGCGAGTAGCTTCCAACAAAGCGTAGGAACCTAAAAAAGCAGCAGTTGTATCCCAACGACCAACTCGTTTTAAAATCGTGCCCCCGGTGCCTGCAAATAACAGCGCATACCACCATTCATCTCCCCATTGTCCGGGCGAAACCCAGGCATCTTTTGTCAAGATAAGCGCGGCAATAATACCAAAATTAGCAGGGTTAAAAAAATGCTTATTCCGAAAATTGAAAATAAATTTACTGAGAATTGCGAAAGAACCAGCCAAAATCATTGTGCTGTAACTATCGGCTCTTAGGAGCAAACTCAGACCTAAAGCCGTAATAAAAGCACTCCGTAATGAAAGATTGATAGGAACATTTGTTAAAACAGAATCAATTTCATTGGGACAATTATCTTGTACCGGAAGCAAATTGAATAAGTTTTGTTTAATCGATACTGCTAGCCACTGAGTCCCCAGACAAGTTACCATGACCACTAGAATTAGATCCGGTCTTAGCGTCCAGTCTCTTGTCCAAATACCTAAGAACAGGAACAAGGATAGAAACAGAATTTGATAGTCTCGGACATCTTTTAGCAGCATTGCCGATTAATAGTAAGATTAGCCGTATCTTTCTCCTGAATCTAGACGCAATAAGATGCGAACAGGGGTTCTGTTACAGAAATTGTTACAAAGATGCCGGTTAGTTAAGACGGTTTTTACCAGCGATTCAACTCCCAGACTTCTTGGATAAGCGAGGGATCTTGCCAATGCTTTTCATGAATTTTAGAAAGCTTTTCAAAAGTAGTCTATATAGAAATCTTATTTGAGTTATGAGCCAGCGATTTAGATCCCCGACTGCTTCATGAATCAGCAACTCTCACTCGTGAAATTGAGAAGCCCCCAAGATTAATGGCTATGCTTTACCTATAAGTCCAAAAACCCTGTAGGGATTTTCGCATTTGAGCGATAACTTGAGGACAAAAACGGGCAACTCGCTATCCAAAGGCTGCGCCCTTTCCCGTAGCATGACAGGGTTTTCAACAGATGTGGGTAAAGCATAGAGGTTATGGGGACGTTGTCACGACTTCAATCCCCCTGCGGATACTCCTCCCATAAGGTGGTTGTTTGCCGCAGACTCAGATAGTCACCATTGCCTAAAATCAAATGATCTAGCAGCGGAATACTTAAATATTGCGCTCCCATCAACAACTGACGGGTCAAATCAATATCTTCTTGACTGGGTTCAATGCTCCCTGACGGATGATTGTGTGCAATAATCAGCCGCGTCGCACCCTGGCGAAGGACTTCTCGGAAAATCTCGCGGGGAGGAGCCAACGTTTCAGTTGCAGTGCCAATGGTAATCACTTGAGTACCCACCAAGCGATTCTTTACATCCAACAGCACCACGGCAAATCGTTCTTGCATCTGCCACATCAACTCATGACTGAGCGCAGCAGCAGCGGCAGCAGGACTATCAATCATGGTGCTAACTCCGGGGCGAGATAGAAATGCCCGTTTTCCCAACTCAACCGCTGCTAGAATTGTGGTGGCTTTTGCTGGCCCTACACCAGGAATTTTCGTCAACTCTTGAACGCTGATATCTCGTAACATATCCAGCGGATCGCGTTGATGTTGACTTAATTCCTGTAATATGTATTGCCCAAGACCGACAGCGGAAAGTTTTCCTGCCCCTTGACCCGTGCCCAGCAAAATCGCAATTAGCTCAGCGGTTGCAAGATTTTTGGCTCCCTGCGCCATTAATCGTTCGCGAGGACGTTCGCTAAGGGGTATATCTGCAATTCTGAGGCAATAGGTCATAAATGCACCGGGAAAGACTATATCTAGTTTTCCCGATAGTGCCGTGAGAGTTGCGATCGCGCCAAGAACAAAACAATTAAGAATTAAAAATTAAAAATTGAGAAATTCAACTTTTAATTTTGCATTTTTAATTTTTTAATTCTTTACTGTGTGGATATTTGCAGCTTTGAGCATATGATAGGCAACTAGTAGCTGAGTCAGTGCCAGAGGGTAACTTTGGAGCGTTTCCCCAGTTGTCCCGACGAGAGTACCCAGATTGGGGGTGCCGTCCAAGCTACAGAAAGGCAGTAAATCGGGGATGTCGTTACACAGCATCCGCTCTAAGTCTTTGACTTGTTCGCTGGTTGCTTGACCGTCAATTTCTAGCACATCAACCGGCTTACCCATATCCCGCTCAAGTTCCAGGCGAATTGCCGGTTTGTAATTAGGACTGCTTGGGTTCAAAATCTCGGTCAAGCTTGGATGTGGAATTGTCGGTCTGAGTACCAATTGCACATTCAGGTGTGAACTGTTCTCCTCTGGCGTGTCTGTAGGTGGGTAGAAACTTACCACGATATCTGCCCATTGGCGCTGGGGACGGATGTATGCTTCTGAGTCTGGTTCGCGCTTTCTCAATTGTTCGCGAACCTGTTCTTCGTTATAGCCCCGTTTCATCGTATCTCGCTTGATCTTCCACTCAGCGCGTAGAGCTTCAGGCGGTGCTAAATAAACTTTTACATCGTGATAGTCACGGGTTTTCATGGTTGAATAACCGAGAAGCCCTTCAACAATCACAAACTTGCTCGGCTTGATATACTCAGGCGGATCGAACATCCCCGTGTCGTGGTTGTAAATCGGCTTCAGGATGGGCTGTCCGTTTTGAAGCAGGGACAGGTGTTGCTCCATGATATCCAAGTAGTTGCAGTCGGGATGCAGTGCTGAAATTCCCTTCTCTGCACGCTGAATCCGGTCGTACTTGTGATAATCGTCGGTACAGATAATGGTGACATTTTCTTCACCTAATATCTGAGCAATTCCTCGTGTTAGTGTTGTTTTCCCAGCGGCACTGTCACCAACAATGCCTAGAATAATCGGACGATGGCTCATTTTCCCTCTCGCGCAAAAGCAAGTCCTGCTGGACATTCTGAATTGTTCAATTGTAGAGGGAATAGGGATCAACTCGATCGCAAGAATGCCTGCTGTTTGGGCGTTGGTTCTCAGTGCAGGTTGCTCCCAGTGCGTTCTTTATATCGGCACCCGCCAAGTAAATTAATATAAATTAATCGCAATGCCCGATTGCGATCGCAATCTTCAGCAGCCTATAAAATTAGCTCTCCTCACCCTCAACCGATGAATTCTGACGTTCCCATGCTGGGTTAAATGCGATCGCACTATCAGGCAAAAAGCGATCGCACCCTCACTTCATGCAAAACGCGATCGCATCGTTTTAATAACCTCGCGCTGGGTGGATGTAACTCTTAAGAAGAAATACCCCAGGATGGCAATACAACAATCTGCATAATCTACTTAAAGCTATATCTCTCGGCGGAATGCTCTAATCGCTTCTCCAGCGTCAGTTTCTGCCATCAAAATGCAGCGTCTGAGCAAATCAGGATCGAGTTCGCTGAGTCCGGGTAGCTGGCTGCGCTCAATGGGTTCATAGCTGCCGTCTTGAAGATGATAAAGCTTCAGCGATCCATCTTCCCAAAACCAAACTTCTGAAACGCCCAAAGCTTTATAGCGTTCTAACTTGCTCGTGCCTCCACTGGTAAAGACAACTTCAATCGACAAATCTGGAATCGATTTCACGCTGCCGATGCAGTAAGACTCGTCTGCTTGGGCAGAGACAACGCCTTCTTTTTCCTGAGTCATTGATCGAGTTGGCTGAAAGAAAATGCCCATTTCTGCAAGAAAGGTTGTCACTAAGTAACCAATGATACTGGCAAAAATTTCATGTTCGCGTCCCGGCATAAGAATCTCGATCGTCTCGTCATAGTAAAACAGCCGCACCCCAGGAGAACCATCAAAGCCTTTCTGGATGAACTTGAACTGTTCCCAAGTTCCCTGATGAATAATGCGTTGGTCGGTTGTTTGATTCAGTAGTGGGGGCATCGCGTCCACCTCCGGCTATCCTTACCAGCAATTGTGGCATATCGTTTGCAAGCGCGATGAATCCAAGGATGAACGCATTGCTATTGATATAAATGAGCATATGCTGCTGCAAAAAATTTCCTGCTGCGTTTAGTGCAATTGAGCAATGATGTTTTCTTGTGCTAAATGCGTGAGCCGTAGCTATTTAGTAGCGAATCGCATTCAGCAATTACATTAGCAGATTGAAACGTGGTAAGCATTACTGGAGAAGTTGGGAGGGAATGAATGAGCGCTCTCATTTGCTCATCCCCTATGATGCCTCTCCTTAACGGTAGTAGTACAGGTAGATTCTCACAGGCTGATAGGATGTTACTCTTGCAGAGGGTATTGACCAACTTTGGTGGGCAGAAATAAACTATCTTCAAGTTTCTCTCGAAATTCTCTAGAAATATCAGGAATGTTTTGAAGACAATCTATAATTAACTTATTTACATACAAGTAATCATCAGCTAAATCCCAATCTTGGATACAGTCATGCCTAATATCCCGCCCAACGACCATTAAAAATACTAGAATTCCTATCCAAGAGGTTGATACTAAAGCCTCCAAATTCTCTTTTTCTGAATTAAAATTAGATTTTAATTTACAACTGGCTTGCTCATAAACTATCCAATCATTCTGCCACCAATTATTGATTTCTTGGGGTTCTAATTTATCGCTAGGTAGAAGCTCCTCTAAAATTAAACAAATTTCCTTTAATATGGGATCTGGTGCAAGGTTGATTGCTGTTCCTAAGAAAAGCTTGAGTAATCTAAGGATCTTGATGCAGTTGAGTAGCATATCACCCATAATAGGTTCGTAACCAAACACAATTTGCAAAGCTGTAGTATGTACAAGATCGAGAGAGCAATCAAAGCCAATCTCAGGATTCATTGAATTCCAACCATAACCTATTGAGGAATCTAAAGCATTGGCTAGTTCTAGGGCTTCAAAAGTGATATTTATATTTAAGCGATGAGTTTTAGAAAGACAGTAGTAAACACTACGATTGGCAACCTGTCTAATAGAAGAATAAGATTGTGGGAACCTATCATTCAAATGAAATAAGAAGTCTTGAATTTCCTCGCTATTTTCAATTAATTTATCAATCTCTTGCCTAAAGGAACTCAAAAAAGATTCACTTGAAATATCAAGTTCTTGTTGTCTGATAATAGATTCTTCTTTAATAAACGGATGAAGCCAATATTCTCCTGCTTCAAATTCTACTAATCCAAAGCGTTCTAGAATTTCAAGAGCTGAAACTCTTGCACCTTGTGGTAACTCCCAAAGTAAGCAAAAAAGCCCAACCGTTCTAATTTTAGGAATATCTTTGTAAGCATAAATCCCCATTCTTAGTAGTAGATAATAAGCATTAATATTAATTTGTTGTAAGCCGTCGAACTGACTTGATATAAGGTCTCGAATTTTACCCTTTAACAGGAATTTTCTATTTTGCTTCCAATATTCATTGAGTTGACCCTTGTATTGCTCACGAATCGGTTCGCAGAGAACCTTCATTACAAGAGCATTGCCGCCATAAGCTTTGTGTATTTCATCTAGTGCAGGTGTATCACACGCAATTTTAAATCTAGTGAAGAAATCTTTCCATGCATCTAGACTCAATGGTGGTAAAGAGTATGTTTCAATAAAGCTGAGTCTTGATTCATTCAAATTCTGGCGACTGGTGATCAAAGTAATTGCTTGAATATGCGGCTCGTTTAGTACTCTATTGATAAGCTCTACATATCCTTGAAAATTTTTGTGAATTTTTCCATCTTTGTTTAACAGAGTATCAAAATTATCAATTAGAATACCTAGCTTTTGAGTTTGAAACTCGGACTTCAACTGCTCTAAGTTTTCAAGAAAATCATCTTCAGGAATTTGATGATTAAATTTCTCTCGCAGTTGACGCTTAACCCAACTCTCTACTTGGGTTACATAGTTGAAGTCGGTACCAATTTGCAACTCTAGGTAGTTTAATTGTTGACTCTGAAAGTACTGATGAGCAAGGGCTGTTTTACCTTGTCCTCCTTGCCCATAGATATAAATAACCTTAGCTTCTTGGTACTGAATAAGGTCATTAATATGAGCAATTGCATCCATACGCCCAACAAACCAAGAGTTGGAGCTATCAGAGATCCTAACAGCATTTTCAATAGAAGGAATTACTTCTGCTTTTGATTTGTTAACTCGGATTTGTTCCTCTAAGACAGATTTAAGTCTTTTCTTAGTAACTTTCCGATTAAATGCTGAGGAGAGTGTTTTCCACAAATTGGCTCCCACATCCTTTAAATAGTCAGGATTATAACCCTCTGCCATCTGGTTATAAGTCAAACCTTCCCAAGTACCTTTTAGAACAAGCGTTTGTGCATCGTCCAGTAAGTTCCCCGTTTGTTGGCGAACCGCTTCATTTGCAGCCTCAAAAGCATCTCTATAGTCCATAAGAACTCCTAGCACTACAAGGTTGTAATCATGCTCAATCCAACTTTTTCTTACTTTTCCTGGCTTAGTACGACTAAATCCACTTCTATAATCTCCTTACTTTCTCTGCCTCGACTTGTCTCAACTCATCAGAGAGCATGACTGTGTAAGCTAAATCAACGCGAGGTTAACGCATGACAGTACCGATATCGCAACCCAAGCAACTAACACTCACCATTGAGAAGCCCATCTCATTACTGCTTCAGGAAATGAAGGCAACCCGCCACCCTCAAGCGCTTCAGGCAATTAGCAAGCTTGAAGAAGCTCTTTACCTTTTCAAGAGCCTTCAATTTGAAGCCATTAAATCGGAAACTGCCAGAACTGCTATCCACGAACTCCTAACCAAGTTCTAAATTTGGCACTTAGCGCAAACCTGGGTAGGCATCTTGCCTGCCCCAAGCTGATCTCTAACTAAAACTGACCATGAATAAAATCCTAACCAAAATCCAACCAGCTCACCTACTGCTCAAAGCTTCACAGGTTCTCTCGCAAGGGTTGATGAATGTGATCGCGCTTAGGGCACACAAGCGAATTCGCTCCAAGACAGCACAACAGGCGACCCCAATCGATCGATTCCATAATGTGCTATTTTAGTGACGAGATTCTCGCATCCTTTCGCTTCTCCAAATGAATTTGAAGGAAGCTGAATTTGGGTTAATGACATTAATCTGTCGCCAATGACAGAGAGTTAGTCACTATACAATTTTTAATGGGCAGTACTGGACTCGAACCAGTGACATCCTGCTTGTAAGGCAGGCGCTCTACCAACTGAGCTAACCGCCCAAATTCAGACACTTTTTAGATAATAGCAGATTACGCTGCTGCTGCTACTATTCAAACAGAATAAATTTTAAAAAATCTCAAATTTAACGGATGCCCTCTGGTCGGACGCACGATCGCATTACTTTATGGTGCTTGCCTTGGGTGGCTGGCATGACGTTCGGGCTGACTCGGAGCGGCGATCTGACGTTAATCGTTTCCGGAGGATTTTTATTCAGCGGGCTGATGTTTAGCCCTGATTTGGATCTAAACTCGCGTCCTTATCAGCGTTGGGGCTGGTTGCGGTGGATTTGGATACCCTACCAGAAGAGTTTACGTCACCGATCGATTTTCTCCCACGGGTTGGCAATTGGGACAATCGTGCGATCGCTTTATCTCTCCTGCTGGCTCTTTCTCGTGGGATTGTTGATATTGGGGATGCTACAACTAGTCTGGGGTGTCGGGTGGACTTGGCAGGTGATAGCGAATCAAGTAGAGCGATCGCTTACTCAATATGCGGCTGAATGGATGGCGCTGTTTGTCGGTTTGGAATTGGGTGCAATGAGTCACTCGTTCAGTGACTGGGGGGGTTCTGCCTACAAGCGGTTTAAAAAAAGTGGATTGAAGGCGGTGATGCCTAAGCGAGTGAAGACTCGGAAGCGAACCGGCAAAGTGAGTCAGCGTAGAGTCAAGAAACCAACCGCCAAGACGCAGAGGACGCGAAGGTAAGATCGAAAGACAAACTGAATTTTCGTTTATGCCAAATTCCCCAGAATCTGCTCATCCCATGCCTCAAACTGCACTAGAAGCCCTGCAACAGTTGATTGAGATTGTTGCCCAGTTGCGATCGCCCAATGGAGGTTGTCCGTGGGATTTAGCGCAGACTCCCCAAACCCTCACCCCGTATGTCATCGAAGAAGCTTATGAAGTCGTAGATGCGATTCGCACTGGGGATAAAGATGCGATCGCTGAAGAACTGGGGGACTTATTGCTACAGGTGGTGCTGCAAGCGCAGATTGCCAGCGAATCCGGGCAATTTAGCTTAACCGATGTCGTTCAGGGGCTTACTCAAAAGCTGATCCGCCGTCATCCTCACGTCTTTGGAGAGGTTGAAGTCGAAACTGCGGAGGAAGTCCACGAAAATTGGCAGAAAATCAAAGCCGCAGAAAAAGGAGAAACGACTCAAGACGCGCAACAGCTAAGTCGCAAACTGACTCGTTATTCCCGCACATTGCCGCCACTGATGGCGGGGATGAAAATCTCTCAAAAAGCTGCGGTGGCTGGGTTTGAGTGGGAGAATATTGAGGGTGTGTGGGCGAAGTTTCACGAAGAGTTAGCAGAATTTGAAGAGGCACTGCAACAGGAAGACGAAGCCCATCAGCAAGCGGAACTGGGAGATTTATTATTTACGGTGATTAATCTTGCCCGTTGGTACGATCTCGATCCTTCAGAAGCTTTACAGGGAACAAATCAGCGATTTATTCAGCGTCTGAAAAAAATGGAGGCTTTTGCCGACCGTCCCCTCTCTGATTACACATTAGATGAGTTGGAAACGCTTTGGCAACAAGCGAAAGCTCAGTTAGCAGCTTCGGGCGAATTAAACCAGGAACGCTAAATTTTTAAGCTGCGATTTGGGAATCCTGAATCAGGATGCGATACAGTTCTTCTTCCAGCCAGCACTCATCTTCTTCTGCTAGCACCAACCGTGCCTGCCGCCATATCCCAGCCATCTCTGAATCTGTGTACTTTGAAGTCAGTTTCTCCGATAGCTGTTCCAATGCTCTTGAATTCCGAGCGATCGCGATTGATGCCATTCTCCAGGAATCCCACCCATTTTTTGAAACTGCACTCATTTTCTGAAGCCCACTTCCTGACTGTTCTTTACCTAACTTAGAGGTCATTGGATTCGATTATCTTCCGTCAAAATACTGAATCTATGTAACTTCATATACTCTTCATAGGAAAACAATACTTATATAAATTTGCGATGAAATTTTCTAGCACCTGGTTTGCCGGTTTGAGTTCCTCAGCACCAAGAAGAAGGCGAACCGTGCGCTTGCAGTGTTCGCCCTTTTTGAAACTACAGGTTGGATGAAGAAAATTTCCGAAATTTAGAACAGGGAGGGGAGGAAAAAACCAAGGGCGATCGCTTTTTGGATCTGCCCGCTCTCTTGATAAGCTTTCGCTAGCCCCATCAAACCTCTCAGGTAGTCTTTAGCGCGAGCATCGGAACAATGGCAGTATTGCCTGAGCAACGGAACTGCCTCTTGATATCGTCCTTGTTTGAGCGCGTCAAATCCGGCTTCGAGTGACATAATGCATCTCCCTGAAGAAGGAGCAGCGGTATTGGTTGACCAAATACTCGCTAGATACACGGTTTGTCACAGTAGTTTCGGAAAATTTCAGAAATTCATCTACCAAAAGATAGAACCATTGAAATGAAAAACCCGCTTTCTCGAAGAAACCGGGTTTATGGGGATGAAACTAAATAAAAAATTTCATCGCCGCCAGCGATACTCTTTGAGTATCGCTGGCGGTAGATTCATCATCTTCTGAGTAATCTCCGCTTAAATATTGAGCAAGAAATTTGTCAATAACTTTTACAATTTCTCCGCACTCAGGGCTATCGGAAGACTCTTGGCGGATATCTCTATCTAAGACATCTAGCTGCTGATTTTCTATCAACAGCTCTTCTTTCAGCAGAGATTTACCTAAATCAAGTGGAAATTGCTGAAGGGAGTCCTCAAGCGATCGCAAACTTTCTACTAAGTCTAACTGCAATCGATCTACCATTTGGAGACGAGTCTCTACGTCAGACTGCGATTGCACAAGCGCGTCGAAATACTCTAATGAATCTAAGGGCAAGTCTATCGCGGGGAGGCGTTCATCTAAATCAATGTCTAAATCAATGTCTAACAGCTCGACCGGAACACTTCTAGTTGAACTAGCCCGTAACTGCTGCGACTTTTGGCACTCTTCAGCACTATTAGCCAACAATTGCTGTAATTTTTGACAGGTTTTAGGCAAATTAGCTAGCAACTGCTGGGATTTTTGGCGCTTTTTAACGCCATCAGCTCGTAACTGCTGGGATTTTTGGCACTCTTGAGCCAAATCAATCCGTAACTGTTGTCTAGATTGCAACTGTTTATCTGCGGGTGGGCTAGCAGAAACTAACAGTTTTTTTTGATGTATACTCATTTAAGTTATATTTTGTAATTTTTCTGAAAATTTTATTTTCATACTACTTATATATTTTACAAACAACAATTAAGAATTTATTAAACTGAGCTAAAATCGAGCTAATAAATTTAATTGATTTATCAATTAAAAAGTAGTAAACCTATCTCTAGCCTTAGGTTCATCCGATTTAAACTCAGGCATCCCATCTATTAGAATTTAAACAGAAGCCACATTTTGCTAAACTTTGGCTTGAACGTAGGCGTTTGATTCAGAGCCATGACTTCCCAGATTGCTTCCATGTCCTTAAGTGCGATCGCTCAAAAAACTCGTCAAGCAGCGCGAAGCTTGGCAGTGTTGTCCGCAGAGGCGAAAAACCAAGCGATTGAAGCGATCGCGCGATCGCTAGAAGCCGCAGCATCAGAGATTGTGGCGGCGAATGCGGCAGATTGCAAGGCAGCGGAGGCGGCAGGAATTCCCAAACCGCTTTACGCTCGCTTGAAGTTGGATGAAACAAAGCTAAAAGGCGCGATTGCGGGGGTGCGAGATGTGGGGCGTCTGCCCGATCCCGTGGGCGCAGTGCAGGTTCACCGGGAACTGGATGAGGGATTAATTCTCAAGCGCGTTACCTGTCCTCTAGGCGTTCTGGGAGTGATTTTTGAAGCGCGTCCCGATGCAGTGATGCAAATTTCCACTCTTGCCATCAAATCTGGCAACGGTGTTATCCTCAAATGCGGACAGGAAGCGGTGCGTTCTTGTGAAGCGCTGGTGAAAGCGATTCGCCAAGGATTAGCGAAGACTGAAGTAAATCCAGATGTAGTGCAATTGCTGACAACGAGAGAGGAAACCTTAGAACTGCTGAAATTAGATCAATTTGTAGATTTAATTATTCCCAGAGGTTCTAACTCTTTTGTCCGTTTTGTGCAAGAAAATACTCGCATTCCTGTTTTGGGTCACGCTGAAGGGATTTGTCATGTCTATGTGGACAAAGCAGCGGATCTGCAAAAAGCTGTCTCGATTACCGTAGACGCCAAAACCCACTACCCAGCCGCCTGCAACGCTGTAGAGACTCTGCTAGTGCATCGTGCGATCGCATCGGAATTGTTACCGCAAGTTGCGAATACTTTGCAATCAAAAAATGTAGAATTGCGAGGAGATGAAAGCACCTGCGAAATTCTGAACATTACACAGGCGACTGAAGCCGACTGGGCGACAGAATACAGCGATTTAATTCTCTCAATCAAAATTGTGGATTCTCTCTCAGAAGCGATTGACCATATTAATACCTACGGTTCTCGGCATACTGATGCCATCGTGACAGAAGATACTGCTGCTGCCACTAATTTTCTGGCACAAGTCAATGCTGCTGGAGTCTTTCATAACTGTTCAACTCGCTTTGCCGATGGCTTCCGTTACGGATTAGGCGCAGAAGTGGGAATCAGTACTCAAATGATGCCTCCTCGCGGCCCTGTAGGCTTAGAAGGACTGGTGACATACAAATATCAAATCGCAGGCGATGGGCATATTGCTGCCACCTACAGCGGTGCAGATGCCAAACTCTTTACTCATCGAGATTTGTAGACACCGAATCTAGGTGTAGTAGAAATACTCGGCGGAGAATCTCCCTAAATTTTCTCACCCCCGAAAGCAGCCCAGTGAAGGTCGAAGATAAATTTTTCCAACAGAAGCCTAGGAAAAATTTTATTCGCGAGTGCTGGGGTGTACTTTAAAGTAGGATTGAGGTTTTTTAAAACCTTAAAATGCTTACCGAACGCTCGCTAACCTTGCCACTTGCCAAGGAGAATTCAGGAATTATTTAATTCAAGAAGAAGCCATTATGAACTCACAACTATCACTTTATGAGCGCCTGGGCGGTGTTTACAATATTGCAGCCGTAGTCGATGATTTCATTGACAGAATCATGGTTGACCCGAAATTGAATGCAAATCCTCTCGTAGATGAAGCACATCACCGAGTGTCAAAAGCAGGTTTCAAGTATCTGGTTACAGAAATGGTTTGCTGGGCGACAGGTGGCCCGCAACAATATACGGGTCGTTCAATGCACGATTCTCATGTTCATCTGAAAATTTCTCCTGAAGAGTGGGAAGTATTTCTGGCGGATTTTCAACAAAGTTTAGATAAGTTTGAAGTTCCTCAGACAGAGCAGAAAGAGCTATTTGATATCGTTGCCAGCACTCGGCAAGATATTGTTGAATGAAGGCGATCGCGATGATTTAATCTTTTTCTGCTTCAGTGAATAAACAGCAGCATGACGATTGAGAATAAAAACTGGTTTGCAATAGCTTTACAGTTGAGGGGATCGGTCGCACCGACTATTTTTCCCCGCGTTCTTTTGTGTGGAGGGTTTGGTTTTTTCGTTTCTATTCTCGATTATTTTAAATTACCGATCGCTGGAAACCTTCTAGATAATCTGGTTACTAATGTTGTTTATAATCTGGTTTTAGGCTTATTATTGGTTTTCCGGACAAATACGGCTTACGAGCGGTTTTGGGAAGGGCGCAAATCCTGGGGGCTTTTGGTGGTGAACGTCCGCAATTTAGCGCGGCAAATTCAAGTATCGGTTGCGGAACGAGAATCAACAGATAGAGAGGATAAAGCAACAGCGATGCGGTTATTAGGAGCCTTTGCGATCGCAACTAAATTACAGTTGCGACAAGAGGCTTTAAACGACGAGTTAGAAGAGATAGTAACTCCCTCGCAATTTCTTCAGCTCAAAAGCGTTAAAAACCCTCCGCTAAAAATAGCATTTTGGATTGGGGATTACCTACAGCAGCAACACGAGCGGAACTCCTTAAATAATAATCAGTTAGCTGCAATGAATGGATTGCTAGATCAAATGGTAGAAGCTTTAACTGGCTGCGAACGCATTTTAAAAACCCCCATTCCTTTAGCTTATGCGATTTACCTAAAGCGACTGTTGCTAATCTATGGCTTTGCGCTACCTTTTCAACTTGTCGATACTTCCGGCTGGTGGACAGGGCTAGTTGTCGGTATAATTAGTTTTATTTTATTTGGGATTGAAGAAATCGGTAATGAAATTGAAAATCCTTTTGGACGAGATCCGAATGATTTACCATTAGATGATATTTGCACCACAATCATTGAGAATCTTGAAGATTTAACGAAGATACCGGAGCAAAGTTTAGGAGAAATTTTGGCTCCTCAGGTTTGAAGTAGCAAGGAAATTAAAGTTTTTGACAAAATGGATAGCATTCAGCTAACAGGAATTCGCTGCTACGGCTACACTGGTTACTTACCAGAAGAACAGGTATTGGGGCAATGGTTTGAAGTAGACGTAACTTTGTGGCTAGATTTGGCACCAGCAGGCATCAGCGACGCCATAGAAGACACTCTGGATTACCGTGCGGTGATTTCGACAGTGAAGGATTTGGTAAAAACAGCTAAGTTCGCCCTCGTAGAAAAGTTAATCAGCGCGATCGCAGATGCCATCTTAGAATTCAAGCAAGTGTCACAAGTCCAAGTGCGGTTAACGAAACCGGGCGCACCGATTCCAGACTTTGGCGGCAAAATTACAATTGACATCACGAGGACGAATCAAAAGGGCAATGGGTAGAAGACCCGTAAACAAGGAAGGATGAGCAATTAGCGATTAGATTTGACAGCAATTTTTTGTGGGGAAATAAGCGTGACTTTTCGCATTTTGAGCTTTGACGGGGGCGGTATCCGGGGTGTCATTTCGGCAACGATGCTGACAGAGATTGAGAAAATTATCGGTCAGCCCTTAAGCCAATACTTCCACTTAATTGCAGGAACCTCTACCGGGTCAATTTTGGCGGCGTCGATTGCTAGCGATCGCACAGCCCAGGACATCGTGGATGTG
Source organism: Trichocoleus sp. DQ-U1 (assembly GCF_039961925.1). Classification (NCBI taxonomy): domain Bacteria; kingdom Bacillati; phylum Cyanobacteriota; class Cyanophyceae; order Leptolyngbyales; family Trichocoleusaceae; genus Trichocoleus; species Trichocoleus sp. DQ-U1. The sequence goes on from NZ_JAMPKB010000019.1 coordinate 82,828, forward strand.
TACCAGAACAAAGGGACTCGAATCTTTCCCTACCGAAACCTTTGGTCGGCGCAACGGGTAGGGTTGCTTCTTCAGTACGGCCCTTCTGCCCCTAAATACTCAAACAAAGGTTTGATTGAATCTCTTAAAGAAGAATTTAAATACAAAAAACTGTCGGATATCACTTCAACAAAACTCTTAATTACTGCCTACGACACAATTAAGCGAGAACCGATTATTTTTAAAAGCTGGCGCAAAATATTTGCTGAACTTCCCTTATGGGAAGCGTGCCTCTGTTCTGCTTCTGCCCCAACTTTTTTTCCTGCCTATAGACTGGATAAAAAAGAAGAAGGGATTGCCCAAGGCGGAGATACAAACTCGATTACGTTAGGGCAAGAAGCCGCAGAAGACAATGGTGATTACAATCAAATGCAAATTGAAATCATCGGCGGGGCGGGACGCGGTCAGATTCGTAGCATCATTGGTTACAGAGGCGGGACTCGGATGGCGCTTGTGGATGAGCCGTGGAACGTAGTGCCTAATAATACTTCTGCTTACCGGATTACTAACGTATACTCGGTGATTGACGGTGGTGTTGGGGCAAATAATCCCACAGCTTGCGCGATCGCTGAAGCCCTGCGGTTAGGTTATAAACCCCACGAAATTTCAGTTTTATCCCTCGGTACGGGAAGTCTTACCCGCGCAATTCCGCTTGAAAGTGCCCAACAATGGGGTGCGATTCAGTGGGCACTCCCGATTCTTGATGTAATTTTTGATGCTTCGTCAGATATTAATAGTTACATTGCTAAACAGGTGATTGATGAGGATAGTCGTTACTTGCGCTTGCAATTTAAACTCGATAGCAAGTTGACTGGGAAACGATTGAGTGACGATATCGATGATGCGAGTCCGGCAAATGTCATGAATCTAATTGAAGCCGCCAAAGTCTACATCAACCTACCACAAGTGCAAAGATCGTTGAGGGATTTTATAAATAGTTAGCAGACTCAGAAAAATTAAAAATAAGATGATTTTGAATGGTCTTACCATTGGGGCATTGCGGCGATTAATGCTCTAGCAGATTCGCTATCTAGTGGCTTGGAAAAGAAGAATCCTTGCCCAGCTTCGCAGCGTAGCGATCGCAGTTGTTCCATCTGAGCCGCCGTTTCTACACCTTCTGCGATCACATCTAATCCCAGATGATGAGCCAGCGTAACAATCGTTTTTACAATCTCAGAATTTTCGCCTGCATCCATCCGGCTAACAAAGGAGCGGTCAATCTTCAGAGTATTGAGCGGAAAGCGGTGCAAATAGCTCAAAGAAGAATAGCCGGTTCCGAAGTCATCAATACTAAGTTGAATTCCGGAGTTGCTTAGTTGCTCTAAACTAGCCGTAGCGGCGGCAGCATTTTCCATCACCACACTTTCGGTAATTTCCAGTTTTAGACTTGGTGCTGGTAACTCGGTTTCTTGGAGAATTTGCTGAATTTGCTCGACTAAATTAGGTTTGGAAAACTGTCTGCCGGAAAGATTAACGCTGATGGTTAATGGTGCTAAGTCAGAAAATTCTTGTTGCCAAAGCCGCATTTGACGGCAGGCTTCGCGCAGAACCCACGCTCCCAAAGGGATGATTAAACCTGTTTCTTCTGCGATCGGGATAAAATCAACTGGGGAAATCAAGCCGCGAAACGGGTGAGACAAGCGTACCAGTGCCTCGAAACCAGTAATTCTGCCAGTCATGAAGCAGACAATGGGCTGATAGTGAAGCAGGAAAGAATGACTGAAGGATGCGGACTCACGACTGAGTGAAGAGTAACCAGAAGAATTGACAGTTTTTGTTTGAAGCCGGTCTTTTACCTCAGTTCTGGCTAGGGCTTGTCTGAGATCGTTTTCTAGTTGCAAGCGAGCCACCGCATGAGTGTGCATAGCGGTGGTAAAAACTTCGTAACGGGCTTTGCCTAGTGCCTTGGCTTGATATAAGGCGATGTCGGCGTCACGCAGAATGTCTCCGGGGTAGGGGCAAGTTTTGTAAGTGCCTGATGAACCTCGTTGCTCGATTGCACTTAAGGTAATGCCAATGCTGGCTGTCACAACGACTTCGTGTCTGTCTAGGTTGAAAGGATGCCGGAGGTCTTTTTGGATGCTTTTGGCGATCGCTTCTACAACGTCGATATCTTGAATTTCTTCTAAGAGGATGACGAATTCATCGCCCCCAAGCCGTGCCACAGTATTGCTGCTACACACAGAGGCTTGCAGGCAAGAAGCGACGCTACTTTGCAGTCGCTTTGCTAACGCAATCAGCAGCTGGTCTCCGATGACATGACCGAGGCTATCATTGACGACTTTGAAGCGATCGAGATCTAGAAATAAGACGGCAAACAGATATTCTGGCTGTCTTCTGGTTCGCGCGATCGCCTGGGACAGTCGCTCCATAAATAAGGCTCGATTGGGCAAACCTGTCAGCGGATCGTGAAAGGCATCATAGATGAGATGTTCCTCAGCCACCTTGCGGTCGGTAATATCCGTCTGCGATCCTGCCATCCGGTAGGCTTTGTCATTGGCATCTCGAATCGCCATTCCTCGACAAAGCATCCATCGGTAGGTTTTATCCTTATGTAACATCCGATATTCTTTCTCGAAGTGGTGAGTCAACCCTTCTACATGGGCAGCGATCGCGCTTTTGACTCGCTCCAAGTCTTCTGGATGTACGCGGTTAAACCACTCCTCCGGGCTGTCGCCAATTTCATCCTCCTGGCAACCCAACATCGATTTCCATCGCGGCGAAAAATAGAAGGTTTCCGCTTTCAGGTTCCAATCCCACAAACCTTCATTACTCCCGCGAACCGCCAGCGCATACCGCTCTTCGCTTTCTCGCAGCGCCTCTTCCGCCAGCTGGCGTTCGTTCGCCGTTGCCAAGACATTCGCAACCGCTTGCAAAAAATGAACTTCGTCTTCCGTAAACCTTCGGTAGTCAGGGGTGTGAACGCTCAAAACACCGAACGGGTTCCCCTGACTATGAATAATCACACTCATGCCAGCGATCGCACGGTGGTTGTGCAGCAGTGGCGTTCCAGAAAACCGCGTTTCGATCCGGAGGTCTTCCACAATCACTGGCTTCCCCGTCAGCAAGGTATATCCTGCCTGGGAACGATCGTGGGCACCGATGATTGCCGAACCCACCAACCCTTCCTGCCAACCAACGCCCGCTCGCATGAACAAAGCATTGCCTCCCGGCATCAGTTCCAGAACCTGGCAATAGGGCACTTCCAGGGTTTGGGCAACCAGCTTCACCGCTTCTTGCATCAGCGTATCTAGATTGGTGCCAGAGAGCGCCCCTTGCCCCAGTTGCGCCACGACTGCTGAAGCCCGCGCATGGGATTTTAGTTCGTACTCAGCAGCTTTGCGTTCGGTAATATCTCGTTGCACCGCTAGCAAATGGGTAAACCAACCCGTACTATCTGCCAGCGGTAAGATATTCAGTTCTACCCAAAAATCGGAACCGTCTTTACGGTAGTTAATCAACTCGACTCTGACTGGCTCCCATCGTGACAAAGCTTGACGAATTTTATCGAGTTGCGATCGCTCAGTTTTCGGCCCTTGCAACAACCGGGGAGTCTTACCGATTACCTCTTCCGGTTGATAGCCGGTCATTTGGGTAAAGGTCTGATTTACATAGACAATTCTGGGGCCAAGCGGCTCTTCCAATGGCTCAGCTTCTGTAATGACAATCGCGTCATTTGCATTGATAACAATGGATTCTAGTAGGCGCAGGCGCTCCTCAGAGAGCGTAAAGAAACGCTCCTGCTGTTCTTCCCCTGGTGGGTGCGATTGGGGGGCACGGGTTAAGCGGTTCAAACCACGGCGTAGTTCTTGTTGAGCCGCAACCTGACGAGCGATGATTCGCAGTGCTTCGGATTGTTTTGGGCTAATCTGACGCGGCACGAAGCTTATATTTTTATCAAAGATACGAGGGTGATAATTCGTATCCAGCTTAACTGCTTGATTCGCAGGCCGTTTTGGTTCGATCATTCATAAATGCTTTCGACAGGTTGGACACAGATAGGATGCAAACCCGTTTTATTAACCTTTGTTTTCTTATTTTGCCTTTTTTTTAAGGATCATTTTAATTTCTTAATGCTTCTCAATCCTCTAGGGAGGGATAACCGTGTTATAGGCAAGTTGTTGGCAAGCAGATCCCCTAAAAACGGCAAAAGGCAAGGGAATCGTCCCTTACCCTTTTTGCCTTTCCAAACTGAGCCTCTTTCCAGAAAATTTATCTTTTACCTTGGAGCCGGTTCAGCTTTCCTTTTAAGACTCGGTTTCGATAGGAAAAAACAGCATACTATCGGGTTCAAATCTCCAGGATATTCCTTCTGGATCTCGACCTTGGCTCCAATCTGCGAAGTATGGCTCACTTCTGCGTTTGTAAATGGTACTGGAATGAACATCCAGCCGCCTTGCAAGTTCAGATTGAATCAGCGCTTTAGAAGCCCTCTGTTCGTCAGTGGGTTCGTTTTCAGGTTCCTCAAACTCCTCGTCATCAGCTAATTCCTGTGGTTGCTGCTCTTTGCGGGCAGGTGCCACAGCTTCTGGAGCATCATTGACATAAGATTGGCGGGAAGGTTCGCTGTCATCAAAGATGCTACCTAAAGTGTTGGCAGTGATAAAGTAATACACTTTGCCTTTGTCTTGATAGTCAAGGGCACTTGCCCCAAATTCTTGGGCTTTTGTATCCAAGTACCGCTGCGCTGCTGCTCCAGAGAGATTCGCTTTCATTGCCAAGTCTAGTGCTGTAACGCGCCCTTGGGTTTCCTGAATCAGCTGATGGAAAAAAGGATTGACTTGCTGGCTCCACTTTTGCCATTGATAGTTTTGCCAAAGCCTTAAACAGATGCCCACCAACACCAGTGCCAGCACTACAGGCCATGCTACAAACAGGAAGGCGATCGCAAACGCCAATGGCAAGAGGACAACAAGAAAACCACTGGCACTACTATTTATTGTTTTTCCAGCCATGTTGCTTCCCTTATGAATTTACTTAGTCTTGATATCGCCATAACTGCCGTTGTGGCATAACAATCTAACTAATCTTTGCAAAGAAAGGGCGATCGCGGCAAAACTAATCGGCAAACAAGCAAAAGTTAAAAAGCAAAAGTCACACAAAAGGCAAAATCAGGCAAAAAAGAGGTGCTATCATTCGCAAAACAGATGATGGCACCCCATAGTTCTCCTTCCCTAACGTCAGCCGGGAAGAAACTTTATGTTTCCTTTGCGCTCTAATCCGACACTTTCAAAGTAGAAGAAGCTGAGCGTCCAAATTCTTCTGGTGCATATTGTAGATGAGCTTCTGCACCAGGCCAAAGGAAAGTGCCTGGAGTGACGGAACGGACGAGGTAGTGCAGGGAGTAGACTCCGGCTTCCAGGCGATCGCTATAGGCAACAATGCGATCGCGGTAAATCGTCTTGAAGCCAAAGTTATCTTCTTTTGCCTGTAATGCAGCCGTAGAAGTTTGGAAACTTGCATCGACTGCCTCAAACCCGGCTGGGAGAGGATCGGTAATGACTACACGATCCACCGGACGATCGGTAATAATCTCCAAACCAATATCAAACACCTGACCGCTTTTCACCGTCAACAGCTCATCAGAAGCATAGAGACTGAGCTTTCGCAACACCTTTTCTTCATTAGCGGGACGGATTTCGCGTGTCACCCGTAAGCCGTTAAATCTTCCCGGTTGATTTCCCTGTAGGCGATAGCGGTAGGCAACCAAGTAGTGCAACGTGCCTTGACCAGATTTTTGCACAATCAGATCGTGGCGATCGCGTGGCAACTGGGTCATCGGCACCTTAAGATCCTGGCTGGGGTTGGTGTATCCCTTAAATTGCGCCGATGTCAATTTTTTGCCAGCCAGTTTTACCGTTGCGCCAAAGTTAGGCGGAGTTGGCTGCGTCTGACTATATTCCACCAAAGCAGTGAGTGCTTGAGCGTTGTCATAGCTATTCTGCCAAGTGCCGTTTCGTCGCAGTGTCAGGAGACTTTGCAACAACCGATCCAGGATTTCTGGGTTAGTCTTTTGCGCGATCGCAAGGCGTAAAGCTTGAGCTTGCGCTGTTGTTGCCGAGTTGAGCCAAGATAAACCTTGGGGTAAATTTACCGTAGCAGTGCGACCCGTTTGATAAATATTTTGTTGGAATTGTTTCGACAGAGTTTGAGATTCTTCTTGCCACTCTGGAAACTGAGATAGGTAACGCGCCAGCTTAATCTGCGTAACCGGAGCGAATTGACTGCGTTGTGCGTAGATGTCTGCAAGAAAGTCATTACGCTTTTCTCCCAGTTCCGCCAAAGCAGAGAGTGCTTCTAGTCGCACCTGATTCTTGCAGAGTGGCTGCTTACAAAAATCGTATTGACCAGGATCTGCGAGAATTTTCTTCAAGTAAGCCGTCAAGCGAGACACCATTCTCGGTTCTACCGTCAATCCCGCTTTCGAGGCTCTTGCCAAAGCTTGAGCTGCGTAAGGAGATACTAACGGATCGGACTTCTGTTGACCAGGCCAAGCGGCGAATCCACCATCCGATTGCTGGAGTTTTTGCAGGTGTTCTAGAGATTGGTTCGCTTGTTGAGTCGGGTTGAATTGTGCAAAGGTTTGACCGTATTTTTGAGAAAGCGTTTGCAAGCTGGATGCGATCGCTAATTGACTCGCCGCCGGTTCCAAAAATGGCAATTGCTCATCCTGCAATACTTGACGCGCCGGTGCGGTAATTTCCGGTATCAGCGTACTGGCAAGGGAAATCTCCAAGCCTCCCGCATCAGGGACAACCTTTTTATCCACATTTAGGGGAATCTTCACCTGATTTGTAGTTGTACCGCTTTCTACGACTTGTTCGGTAATCTCTAGCGCTTTCACCTCCAAAGGTACTTCAAACGCATCAGCGGTTCCATTCAACTGAGTGGTAAACTTCACCTGAGATTTACCGGAACTTCCCGCCACGATGGGAAAGCGATACGCACGAGTGCCAGATTCTGCTTTGGTTTGCAGATTAGCGGGTTTTGCAAATTGAAGCGAACCGTTCGCCACACCGTTAATTGCCAGATTTCCGGTTTGTTGGGTATTGTTCGTGACAGATAAGCCAGCTTCCAAGCGATCGCCCGGACGTGCAAACTGCGGCAATATAGGGTTAGACAGCAGGGGTTTCGTGGTGATAAATGTCGCGTCGCCGTTGCCAAAGTGCAGATTACCATCGGTAGCAACTGCCATCACCCGCCACGTTGTCAAGTCATCCGGCAACTTAAATGTCACCTCTGCCTTCCCTGTCGCGTCTGTGAGAACAGAACCGTTGTAGTAAGCTAAGGCTTGGAAATCCTTGCGGGTGCGGGTATTCGCTGCGCCTGCTGATTGTCCCCCGCCATAACCCCAACCTTTTGGTTTCGTCATTGAGGTTGGTTGCACCACCACATTAGGACGATTATCGCTAAATCGAGTTGAAATCGGCTGTTCTGCATAAACAGTCTGCACCAAATCCGGCGGACGATAACCGCTCAGTTGCAGCACCGCTTCATTTACCGCCATGACGGTAAACTGTCCTTGTGCTGGGTTGCCTTGTGCATCCTTGAGTTCTAGCTGTACGGTTTCTGGGACACCCGGTTCTAGTTGCGTTTGAATGGGGGTAACTTGGACTTTTAAATACTTATCATCCAAGTTAGTTTTAAAAGGAGCAAACCCAATCCGCACCAAGTTTTCTAAGCTTCCGGGTTCTACTTGGCTTAGGGGAACGCCTTGGCGAACTAATACCGCTTCTACTGCGGCATTTGGCAACATTTCCGGCGTTACTTGGAATTGAATCTGCGGCGCACCCCCTTTCACTTTGGTAATTGTCTTGTACAGGGGTTTGTCGCGGACGATAGCAAAGTATAACTCGGCTTCCGGATAAGGAGATTGAATTAAAGCGGTAGCCGTTTCACCCGGTTTATAGGTGTCTTTGTCGAGTTTGACTTCCAAGCGATCGCGATCGCTTTCTCCCCAACTCACCGCATTGCCACCCGTCGCCCAAATTTGCAAATCAGTTGCGGTAACTTCATCCTTGGTGTTGGCAAAGTTTGCTCTAATCCGGTAAGAACCCGATTCCGGAGGTGTAAGAGAGACAGATTGAGGACTGGTTCCAGATTTTACTTCTGTCTGTGAAACTGTCTTATATTCGACCTGATTTTTAGCGGTATTACTGCCTTCTACCACCCGCGTGACGCTGCTATATTTCATCTGTTGCAGTTCCACGCGCACCCGTTGCCCTTCCATCGCCTTGCCGGTAGGATCGGTGACGATAACTTGGACGGGGAAAGCTTGAAGCGCATCCGCGACGAAATTGGATTGTAAACCGATTAAGCGATTACTCGGCAATACCGTAAACGTCTTAGAATCCGATACTGACAAATTCGACACATCGGAGACTTGTACATCCACCCGATAAGTCATCGGGTAAGGCACATCTTTCGCTATCTTGACAATTTGGCTGTTCCCCTTACCATCTAATACCTGGTTTGATTGCAACACATCACTGGAAACAGTCGGACTTTCCTCAGGCCAAAACCACTGTCGCCCAAAGGAAAATTGCTCCCACCCTTTCGGTTTAAAATCAGCTTGCGATCGTGTGACGTAATATTCTGCCTTCCCGCCTTCTACAGGCGCACCAAATAAATAATTGCTCGTGGATTTCGCTTCAACTTGCTGGTCTTTTAGAGCAAATTCTTTATCTAGATTTAGCTCAACCTTAAAATTAGGCGGTTTAAACTCGGCAACGCGAAAGTCACCCAAAACCTCTACACCACTTTTGCCTTTCGCTTGAATCGAATAATAGCCAAGCGGTTGATTAGCCTTAAACGGCATTTCTAGAGAAAAACTTCCAAATTCATTGGTTTTTTGAGTACCTAAATCCGTGTTTTTACCATCTGGATTTAGGAGAGTGACTTTATAACTAGCATTTTTGTCCTGCTGAATCTTGCCATTTTGTAAGTAGTAGGCAAAACCCGTAAACGATGCTTTTTCCCCTGGCTGGTAAAGCTGTCTATCCGAGAAGATTACCCCCCGTGAGACTGGCTTCCCATCATCCCATCCAGCATCAACGCCATAGCCATAAGCACCGCTATATTCTTCCGTGCGGACAAATGCCCAATCTTGATTTTCGCGGGCAATTACGAGCAATTTAGGCCCTTGTTCAAATCCAGAACTGGATTTTGTACATTGCTGCATATCCTCACGACGCAATAGTAATGTCCCCGCTTCATCCGTTTTCCCTGATGCACAAGGTACGGGTTGAGGACGAGATTTTGCCTCTAATTTCGACTCATAAATCTCTACAGGTGCAGATGCTACGGGAGAACCATCTGAGAGATGATGCACGCGAATCAATCCCGAATCTGGGAACCACTGTGCAAACACTCCCAAATTAGTCAATTCCACCATTCCATAAGTCGTCGGTTCGCGCCATTGTTGCTTACCATTTTCTTCATAACGATTAGTTCGCGCCTGAACTCCATAAGCTAACATTCCCGTAGCAGTACCCAGTTTTTCCTGGATGGGAACAGGTACATCAATTAACTGATTTTTCTTGCTCGATACCTTGACACTTTGCCAAGAATTGGGATTCGGTAATAAATCATTCCCATCGCCTTTGGGATAAGCGGAATCTACATAAACTAAATCTGTCGGCTGCAATACCCGATAAGCCGCTTTATACTTTGATTCTGGCAAGTTTACAGTGGAAACATTTAACTGTAAATCTTTACCAGATGGGAAAATATTTAGATTTGATGGTACCCAAATATCTCCAGCTACGTCGCCTGTCTCATATTTGAGCGTAACTGGCTTTTCCAATGTTTGCCCAAACTTATCCTTGAGTTTTTTATCGATAGTAATTGTATAAGTAGTGGCAGGTTCTAATGCCCAAGGGTTGAGATTAACAAGACTTTCTCCATCAGGAACTTGAACCAGTTTAATAGCTTCTTTTGGCGCAGGAGTTACAGTAATATTCTCAATCGCTGAATCGGCATCAAGCCCGCTATTAAATTGCAGTTGAGGGCTTCCTTTTACAAACCGACCATAAGTCCCTCCGGCATCGGGTACTCCGTAATATTTAATTATCAGTAACTTCAAAGGCGAATAAGTAGCTAGCTGACTAACATAAGACATCTCGCTGGGCAGATTACCCCGAGTAGGACGCAAACCCGGAGAAAATTCTAAGCGGTAACGAGTCGCTTTTTCTAAAGTCTGCTGCGGTACTAAATTATATGTCCAGTTGCGGGTTGAAGGGTCAAGTTTCTCCTGTGCCTGTTCATTCTCTGAGGGTGTCTCTTTTTTTTCTAAGTCAACTTTCAGCCGTATATCCTTCTGTTTTCCTTCCGGAATTAGCTTCAAATGCTCTTGGACTGAAGCGACATCCAGTTCTACATTTGAGTTAAATTTTAGAGTTGGCTTTAGATCGATCGCTTGATTATCAGGATTTTCAGGATTAGTAGTCGGTAAATTAGTTAGTTTAATCGGTTCGGTATTAAAAGTCCACGCCAAATCCTTCTCTAAACGATGATTTTTTAGATCCGCCAAACCAGCTTTCAGAGTGACTCTGACTCGCGTCGCTTTCGGCAATGCTTTGTTGGCTTGAAATCCCACCATTCGCGGCGTCAAAAATCGAAATTGTCCCGGTAGCGGCGGCAAAATCTCAAATTGTTTTAGCTTTTGCTGTTGATCGGGGCTATCAAGACTCTCAACAGGAATCAAAGCATCTTTAAATCGGATGCGAATCTGCGCTAAAGGTTCAACCTCCCCAAATGGACTAATTTCCTCAATCCAGTCTGGGAGTTGCGGCGTCGCTAGAGAAGGAACTGCTGGAAGTGGTTCATTTCCAGAGAGATTAATCACGCCACATCCGGCTATTCCCAGTACAAATGCTACGACAACCAGAAACCGCATCCAAATTCTCACGATTGTGCCTATCTGTTGAAAGGATTTATCTGTACTATCCTGTGCATGAAGGGAAGACAGCGAATCTGTATCAGGAATTGAAACTGGCATGACTTTTTCCCTCATTGCAGGTAATTCATCGGAGGGTAAACCACAAGAGTTACCCCTACATGACTCACTAACAAGAGGTCTACATCTCAACTACTCAGTCTTCCGGGTAGCTGAATCATTACGCTTAAAATCTTTACTTTATGCTGAGCTAACGCTACTCACGCTCGGCTAAGCTCTAGGCAACAATTCTAGGGAAAGCAGTAAGACCCATTGCCTTATCTAGCATCCTCAACAGAACTACCTGATTCTGACGATACCCCTATGGATAATAGACCTCTTGCGTGAATCAGGCAGATTGGGAACGGAGCAGTTCAATATTAACGATCGCGGCAATGAGGTTGAAACGGAATCCAAATCGCCGACGACGATTGCGGTATTGTTCT